>DATKVP010000333.1:0-3373 GCA_035530015.1 Anaerolineae bacterium
GGCCCAGCCGAACTCAGTGGCCCACAACCTCTTGTTCCCGTCTCCGTTCTGCACCATCACGTCGTGGTAGGACTTGATGGTGTTGGAGAAGAAGAAGGATCGGTGGTTATTGAATCCGCTGGAATCCTTCCATGTGCGCCAGTCCGCGTCGGCAGGGTTGTCGAAGCCGCTGGGATGGACACCCACGGCATCGCAGTAGTTCTTCAGCCCGTTATTGTACATCCGGCGTAGGTACTCCACATCGTCAACGGCGGTCCATCCGTCGGTGATGCCTGTAGGAGTAGGCGCGCCGGCAACGACGATCATGCCCGGACACGCGTCCTTGATACGCCGGTAGGCGATCTTGAGCAGGTCCATGTACTCCTTGGCGTTTATCCCCCGGCCCGTGTTCCACTCCGTGAGGAGATTCTGTTCGTTC
Source organism: Anaerolineae bacterium (assembly GCA_035530015.1). GTDB lineage: Bacteria > Chloroflexota > Anaerolineae > UBA7937 > B3-Chlor > JAUVXJ01. The sequence goes on from DATKVP010000333.1 coordinate 419, forward strand.
CACACCTCGATGGCCTGTACCTTGCCGCAGTAGCGCTGCGAGAGGGCTGCGACGAAATTGCCATAAGTATTGGGGTCGTCAGGGGGACCCTCACCCTCCGTTCTGGCCCTCGCCCACCTGGGTGAGGTCACCACCGAGAAGAGCAGTTTCTTGCCGGCTCCATTGGCCAGCGAGACCACGCCGTCCAGGGTGCCCCAGTCGATGGCTCCCGGTGACGGCTCCTGATTCTCCCAACGGATCTGAAGCTTTATCCACGTGAAACCGAGGGCGTTCATGTGACCCAGGGTGCTACTGTTCACCCGCGCCAACTGTGCTCCGTAGGCGAACCCGGTGCCGGGAGGTGGTGGCGCCGAGGGTGGCACAGGCGTGGGTGCAGGTTGTGACGTGCCGCCCGTCGATCTCGGAGTTGGTGTCGGGGACGGCGTGGGTGTCGGTATCGGTGTCGGCGTCGGTTCGGCGACGCTGAACGATACTCTGCCGCCTTGTGCGCCCGCCGTCTTACCCCCATCGTCCGAGATAACGGCAGAGATGGAGTACTCGCCTCCCTCAGTAGGCGCCGTCCACGCGAAGACCGGTTCGGACAGAGAGGCGACTTCTTGGGTAAGACTGGATCCGACCGCGCTCTCGACTGTCCACACTACGGCGAATTGGGTATCGGCGGCAGGAGTCACAGACTTCAGGTACTCCTGGAGGACGTCCCACATTTCCTGATCATTGCCTTCCACAAGCAGGCCTTCGATGCTCACTCCCTTAAGGTTGTGCTGGCTCACAAGGTCGAGCTTATGCGCCATGCTCGTAGCGTTCTCCAGCCAGACGGTGTGTTCGCCAGAATCGTCCGTGTAAGTAAACCAGTAGCTCTTCGCCTGGTCGTCGAAACTCACGGACGATGGGCTACCTGAGAGCTGCACGGTGATCTGCTCTCCCGGGGAGAAGGTATCTCTGCCCTCTGCCAGAACCAGATTTCCGCTCAGCAACTGCAGGGTCTCGGCGTACGATCTTGTGGTCACGGAATCGCCCAACCAGTCGGTGCTGTAGCTGGGCAGGATGACCTGTATCTTGTATCTGTCGATATTGGCCACCGCGTACGTGAGCAGCGCCTCCATCTGCCCACCCGGGCGGTAGGCATCGGGCCGCGTGAGCCCCGGCAGTTTGAAGCTATCGACAGCCAGGCCAACAGCCTGCCAGTCATAGGCTCCAGTGTCCCAACGATCGTCGGCGATCTGGACAGGGGCCTGGGCGGTGATCGCCAGTAGCTTATGATTAGCGTGCAATTCGTCGGCCAACTCGGTCACGAACTCGGTGAACTGGTCTTTCAGGCTTGCATCTAGGCCGCGATAGTCAAGGTTGACACCGGGATACATGTTCTGGACGACGAGGTTGACGATGTCGCTGATGTGGTTCTTCCGGAGATCCTCGTTCACGAGGATGTTGTTGATCAGATCGCTGCGAACGACGCCATCCATCTCATTGCGCAAGGTGGGGAGCACAACGTATGACGTGCCTTCTCCCGGTTGCTCCAGCAAGCCGCTTGCCGCGAAGACGGTGGTATTACCGTCGATGCCATCGCTTTGGACCGGGAGTGACTCAGCCTCGACTTCCACGAGGATCTCCCTTGCCTCCGCCGGCAGAGCAGCTCCTGCCTCGAGGGGAGCGGAGACAGAGGGTACGAGAGGGCTGGTCTGCATGACTGCCACCGCCGGTGGTATGAAGGACAGGTTCGTCTCCAGGAGATCGTCGGCTTCGAGCATCGTTCTGGGAATCCACTGCCACTCACGCCCTGTCCAGGCGTAAAGGTCCAGAGTACTGAGGGGCTCTGCATCGTTGGGTATCGGTATGGAGAGAGTCACGTGCTCTGGCATCTCTCCTCTGACAGAGAAGGTGTAGAGCGGGCTCTTCATAGCCAGGTTGCTGGGTATGGCCTGGGCGATGCTGGTGTCTCCAGCACTTCCGGTCAGGAAGTCAGCCATGGGGACGGAGGAGAACTGTACCTGGACTCTTCCCGAGACCGAGTCTGGCGGAATGGTCAACTGGGTGCCATCCGGGTCCAGAAGAGAGCCGCCGGTCTTGGTGAACGTTTCATGTCCGGCGGATAGCAGGCGTTCCGGAAGAGCCAGAGGAGGAAGAAGAAGGCTGGCGACAATAAGGGCCGGAATCACGACGAAGGCCAAGATGCGCCCGGACCATCTTCCTTCCAGTATCGATTCCAAGCTCCTCAGAAACGCGGGATTGATCCCTTGTTCCATAGAAATCATCTACTCCTTTCAGCCACAGTGGGATGTGAAGCAAAGTGTCTAGTGATCATAGATTGATCGGAGCGTATTCTATCACAACCATTTTCCCTCAGCAAGTGTAATCTAGCATACCAATCTCACAGTCCACAGGTTGTGCTTTGCTCTTTTGCTCACAGCCACCCAAGGCTGTTCGGAGCACACCGTCGACCCGTAGCCGAGAGGGCCTGAATCCGTCCAGTCCGTGGAGCAGTGCCTCCATCTTTGGGAACACGTCATTACATTATAACGTGCGGTACCAGGCTTGTCAAACCGAGCTCGGAAGTCTGCCTGCGGTTGACCAGCGCCCATGTGGCAGGATCCAGAATCCACTGAACGCCGGCTCATGGGGCCTCCGTCTCGGCCCAGGAGGCTGGGGTCGGCCGGCCCTAAGGAGATACTGGCGTCCGCTGCCACGCGTCGTTGTTCCAAGAGCGCGGGCAACCAAAGCGGGGTCGTTTGCACGTTGAGTCGAACACTCCCCTCTTCCATACCCTCCTTCTAAGTGAGTTGCACAAAACCCGCTTACGTGTGATAATCGGTTGTCGTGAAGCCATGTGCTGAGAAGGAGGCTGCAGGATGCAGAAGTCCGTTTTCTCCGCTGCTCTGGTGCTACTGATGACAAGCATTCTCGTCGGCGGGTGCGGAGGGGAGCCGAGCCCGGTGCCGACGCAGGCAGCGACACCCA
>DATKVP010000334.1:0-2567 GCA_035530015.1 Anaerolineae bacterium
ACGTCCAGTAGAATACGCTCAGTCTGCTCATGGGAGCGACCGCGAAGGAGGGAGAAAGATGGCACAAGAAGAGTATCGAAGAAAAAACGAAAAGCAAGAGAAAGAGGAGAAGGAAGAGAAGGATCGCGGCGAGCGAGAATGGGACAAGGGAGAACAGTGGACTGGCGGAGATGCTCTGGGGCCACTGGTCTGGGGATTGGTCATTATCTTCGCTGGACTGGCCTTCGTGGTCGTCAACCTAGGCATTTACCCCTGGCTCACCTGGGACAACGTCTGGAGCATCATCTTCATCGGTGCCGGGCTGCTCTTCCTCCTGGAAGTCATTCTCCGCATCCTGATGCCCACCTACCGCCGTCCGATACGGGGGCGTATCATCTTGGCCTTCGTGGCTCTGGCCATAGGTCTCGGTGGAATCATCGGATGGGAGGTCACCTGGCCGCTGATCATCATCGCCGTCGGTCTGGCCGTCATCATCGGCGTATTCGTCAGGCCCAGGCCCTAGTCAGTCCAAGACTAAAGGCGACCCAGGTCCATCGTGACCAGCTGGTCCCACCAATAGCGAAGTCGGGTGATCGGCTTGTCCCGTCCTATGCAGCGAAAGTAGGGGGACTCAAAGGCCCTGATCAAATCACCGATCTTGTAGCGAGGCAGGATGGGTGTCGAGACCACGAGGCTCCCGGTCTCTCCCGGCCTCATCTCGTGCATCATCTTGACACCATCGCGGGTCTCGACCTCGAAGAAGAATAGGTCGTAGTTGGGCACCCAGGCCCGCTTCTCGTCTCGCTGCTGCCCGAACATCCCTTCCGTCGTGCCATAGATCTCGGCGATGTCCGCAGTTCCATACAGGGCCCTCAGAATGGGCTGGTACTTCATGTTTATCCCTGGCACGCTTCCCAAGGTCATGATACGCACCTGCCACAGATCCTTGGGATAGACCCCGTGTGCGTGGTGCAGGTACCGTCCAAAATCCACCGCGGTCGGCGCGACCCCGCCCACGATGGTGATCTCCTCGTTCTTGCACCGCTCATAGGCCAGCTCAAAGCGTCGCTCCCAGTCTCCGATCGTCTTTCCCCCACCTAGGGCGTCTATCTCGTCTTGCGCGGGCAAAGAACGCAGGGGAGTGGCCTCAGTGGTATGCTTCACGTAAATACCAGAACTGTAGCCGTACTCCACCTCTCGGTCCCCTACCTGCACCGTACCCACCACGGAAGGGAAGTTCAGATTCAGATTCACCCCTTGAAGCACATCCAGCCGATTCGAGCGCGCGATGTAGTTCATCAATGCTCGACCAGCACTAACTCGCATCTCGAGGTCCGTGGCGGTCATGGGGATGAACTTGGACTCCCCCTTGGTGGTGCCTCGGGTGATAGCCCAGCCGACGGGAGGTTCGTAGAGCAGGAGGCGCTCCTCACCGGCCATTACCCGGTCGATGAGAGGTTTCAATTGCTCGTAGGTTGTCACTGGAAAGGCTGCGCGGTACTCCTCGATCGATCCCACCTGGTCAGCGCCGTGGTCAGCACCATAGCGCGTCTGAGCATAACCCTGGAGTAGCCTCTCCAGCACCGCCTCCTGTGCTGCCGGCGGGTCCGCAACTGCCTCGTGCCAGGGGCGCAAGAACCCTTCTAGCATCCTGAGCCCGGCATCTCTTTCTACCATCGTGGAATCTTCGCCCGTTGCTACCATGCCACTGCCTCCCTGGAGAGCCTTCCCCTCACAAGCCACCCGCTGAGGGCAAGAACTGCGCTATGCGGCCCGTCACGGTGTCTTGAATGCGGCGGAGATCCTCCTCCGTTCTACCCTCCATCCTTACCGACAGCACGGGCTGGGTATTCGAAGCCCTCACCAGCGCCCACCCTCCATCGAATCCGATGCGCGCGCCGTCTATGTCGATCACTTCGTGGGTCGGAATGAAAGACTCCTTGATCGCCTCCACGATACCGAATTTCTCAGTCTCTGAGCATGGTATGCGCATTTCAGGAGATGTAAAGTACCGTGGCAGTTCCTCCAGTAGCTCGGACAGCGGTCGCTCCACTCTGGAGAGATACTCGACCAGTTTGCCAGCAGCCAGCAGGGCGTCGTCAAAATTCAGTGGTGGGTCGTTATAGAATACGTGCCCGCTCAGTTCCACTCCCAGGGCAGCGTTCTCCTGCCTCATCTTCTGGAGGATGTAGGCGTTGCCGCACCGGGTCATGAGGGGGATTCCGCCGCGTCCCGCGATGTCATCGATCAGCGTCTGGGAACACCGTACATCCAAGACTACCTTGGCCGGTCCTTTGGCCAGGAACTCGCGAGCCAGAAGCGCCGCGTACTTGTCAGTGGGGACCATAGCGCCGCGCTCGTCGACCACACCCAAACGATCTCCGTCGCCATCGAAGCCGATCCCGATGTCAGCGGTCTCCTTCACTACCACCGCCTTCAACTCAGTCATATTGCCGTCCACTGTGGGATCTGGCTCGTGGTTTGGAAAACGGCCGTCGGGTTCGCAGTATAGAGGCACTACCTCACATCCCAGGTCCTCCAAGAGCTGGCTCGCCAGAAGGCCGGCCGACCCATTTCCGCCGTCCACC
>DATKVP010000335.1:0-4471 GCA_035530015.1 Anaerolineae bacterium
TGAGGGCGCAGGCATGCCGGTCTCCACTGCTGCCGTGGTGGGTGTCGCCGTGGCCGTGGACGTTGGCGTGTGCAGGATGAGGGGCGAAGGAGTACCCTCAGGCAGAGTGATAGCCCCTTCCAGTAGCTGGAACAGAACCCAGAATACGGCAACGACGGCGCACAGCAGCACCAACAACGTCGCCTTCTGACATCCACGCATGGTCAACCTCGATGGTCCATGGGCGCCTAATACCTGGCAAGTTTACCCAGCCGCAAACAGTATAACGCATGCCCACGTGGTCGTCAACCGTGCACCGGCGCCACGAATGACCCTAAGGCGCCTGCGATGCCCGTCCCGGCCTCCCTCCTCAGGGCGGCTCGTTTGTCAGGGACCCTGCCTCATGGTATAATGACGGCTTGAATTCCGAAAGGCGGGTGGCTGTAGAGATCCAACGATGGCAAGTATAGGTGATGCGCTACGCGAGGCGCGAAAACAAAAGCACTGGTCCCTGTCGCAAGCCGAGGGGGCTACGAGGATCAGACAGCGGTATCTGAGCGCCCTGGAGAAGGAGCACTTCGCAGAGTTCGCCAGCGAGAGCCAGATCAGGGGCTTCCTCCGGGCCTATGCTCTGGACCTCGGCCTCGACCCAGAAGAGATACTGGAGCTCTACGATTCGGAGCCCAGAAAGGTATCGCGACGTCCCACCATTCTCAGGCCTCGCTCCCTCAGTCCGTGGTCGGCGGCGAACCTTCTCATCCTGGTCGTCATCCTCGTCATCATCGCCCTGATGACCACGTACGTTGTGTCGAGGCAGGCCACTCCTCCTGCCACTCCCACTCCACAGATCACGCCAACTGCGGTGGTGCAAACCCGCACGATACCCGAGTACACCATCGAAGTTAGTCTGGACTACGGCGCGCACAGTCTCCACGCCATGGAGCGGCTGGATTTCGCCAATATGACGGAAGAGACCCTCGAGGAGTTGGTGTTCAACGTGTTCCCCAACCATACGGAAGACATTTTCCTCTTGAAGAGCGTGACCACTGAGCCCACGGAAGAGGCTGAGGAGGCCCCGCAGCTGGACTATACCCTCAACGCGACTAGCCTTCGGGTAAGCTTGCCCTCCCCGCTGGAACCAGGGGGCGACTTTGTGCTGTACCTGGAGTTCTCATTGGACCTGCCGCGGATGAACCCTTATCTCGAATGGAGCAACGGCAGCCTGGGCTATTCGGATCGGATGCTCGCCGCGGGCAACTGGTATCCTGTGCTGGTACCATACAGGGAAGGCCAGGGCTGGAGCGCCTTTGCCTTTCATCTCGTTGGCGACCCCTACGTCACCGAAGTTGCCGACTACGAAGTGGAGATAGTGGCCCCCTCTGAAATCGTGGTCGCGGGCACCGGAGAGGAGCAGCGGTTCGGCAACCGCTGGCACTATACGGCATCAGAGGCGCGCTCCTTCGCTTTCGCAGCCAGCGACCAGTACTCAGTACTGACGCAAGAAGCTGGCCACGTAACGGTCTCCTCGTACTTCTTTTCGATCCACGAGCGCAGCGGGGCTGACGCGCTGGTTGGCGCCTCCGAAGCACTGCTGGCCTACGAGGAACTCTTCGGTCCCTACCCCTACTCCAGCTTTCGCGTGGTAGAGGTAGACTTCGCGGGGGCTCTGGAGTTCACGGGGCTGACTTTCCTGGGAGACGACTGGTACGGCGAGCACGCCGGTGGGTTCCGCAGCCGCATGATCTCCCTGCTGGCTCACGAAGTGGCGCACCAGTGGTGGTATGGAACCGTGGGCAGCGATCAGGTGCGAGAACCCTGGCTGGACGAGGCACTGGCCACCTACAGCTCCCTGCTCTACTACGAACGGATGCACCCCGAGTTGATGGAATGGTGGTGGGACGTAGAGGTAGAGAGTTACAGGCCACAGGGGCAGATTGACCGTCCGGTCTACGCCTTCATGGATGGCCGTACCTACCTCAACGCCGTCTATCGCCGCGGCGCCCTCTTCTTCGGAGACCTGAGAGACCGCGTGGGTGATGAGGAGTTCTTCGCCTTCCTGCGCGACTATTACGAAAGGCAGGCGCTGAAACTCAGCACGGGCGAGGAGTTCTTCGCCATCCTGAGTCGCCATACCGCTGTGGATGTCTCCTCGCTTATGGAGGAATACTTTGGCCCGTAGGGAGGGGCGGGCGTTCGGGCTTGCGCTGATCTTGTTCCTGGGCTCCCTTGTCGCGGGCCGTCTTGTCTCCGACAACCCGATCGCCATCTCCCCTGTCGCCAGCCCGAGTCCCACGAGCACTCCCATGGTTCCCACGCCCAGCGCCACGGCCACCCCAATCGCGGCGCCCACCAAGACGCCTACTCCCCCACCGCCAACGCCCACCGTACAGGAAACGGGAACCGTGTTGCTGGACGAGGCGAATACCACCTTGCACACGCTGCCAGCAGGCTGCTTGGTCCACCCCCTGCGACTGGTGCAAATGGGGAGAGACTTCTATGTCCTCGACACGGGCCAGTTGAAGCTCGTGGCCCTGGATGACGGGCCGACGTGCACGCAGATCGTTCCTCCGGACCGCGTAGTGGTGCAGGAACTGGCGGACATAGACCTGTCCGGGGACGGCGAATCGCTCCTGCTGCTCGACCGGGCTGGCAACAGCTTCCGCTACACCCCAATCACCGGTGATTGGTTGGCAGAACGCACGGCTCTGGCACCCGAGGCGAGTTCGCGCCAGTATCTCGTCTCTGTGCGAGCCCACGAGGACTCGTTCTACCTGTTGGACGCCAACGTGGGTCAGATCTGGCAGCACACGGAAGAGCGGGGGGTGATCATTCCCACAGATCTGGACCTGCGCGAGAGTGTGGACCTGGCCGCGGGGGAGAGCATCTATGTGCTGACCCAGGCGGGATATCGCGGCCCGCTGCAACTGCACAAGCTGGCGGGAGAGCCGCTCCAGTCTGACACCGGTTTCGTGCCCCCACCGGATATCGAGAACCCTTCTCTCCTCTTCCTGGACAGGGACTCGGGAGAGCACCTGTACGTTGTTGACAAGGGTCACTACCGCCTGCGAGTACTCGATGCCGCGACCGGCGATCTGGTACGTGACTACGTGTTCGCCGACGAGGAAACGGAGATCCAGGCAGTGTTCTCCCACGGGCAGACGTTGTATCTGGCATCGAGGGGCGGCATCTACGTCTATCCAAGAGAGCCGGCAGGGCCCGCTGAGCGGGCGGCGACACCGACGCCAGAGGGCGATCTGGGCGCACTGCCGCCCCACGACTCCAGGGTTCTGGAGCTGCTTCCTCCCCTCGCCCTGCCCATCGAGGGGACGATACTCCCCGGACTCTCCTTCCGCTTGCCAGGGGCGCCTCGCTCGTACCGCTACGGGGTGCATCAGGGCATCGACTTCTACTCGGCGGCCGGGAAGATGGTGACCGACACCACGCCCGCCTTGAGCGTGGCTGCGGGCGTCATCGTCCGCATCGACAGCGACTACCAGGCCCCTACACTGCAGGAGATGGAAGCCATGCTGGCCGAGACTGAAGAGGTCTTCCACACTCCAGAGGATATCCTGGACGTCCTTCGCGGACGCCAGGTGTGGATAGAACACGACGGCGGTGCGGTGAGCCGCTATTGCCACCTCAGCGCGGTAGCTGCGGGCCTGCGGGTGGGAGATTATGTGAACCAGGGTCAGATGATCGGCTACGTCGGGAACTCCGGCACTCCCGCCTCCTACTATGACTCGGGGCAGGAGATACACTTGCATCTGGAGATCAGGGTCGGCGAGGGTTACTTCGGTCAGTACCTCCGGCCTATCGAAGTGAAGCGCTGGCTCGAGCAGATCTTCAGCGCCGACGCTTGACAACTTTTCCATCCGGGCACTATAATCTGCACGCTTCGAGTCACACACACCCTTTGCGGCCTCCAATCACAGTTCAGTGAGGTATAAGTGCGCAAACTCCAACTCGCTATCACTGCCCTTCTCCTGGTGGTGCTAGCAGTGGTCGGCTTCCTGGCCTACAAACTCCGTCAGTACGATAGCTTCCGCGAGGCCATATACCCAGGCGTCTCGGCTGCTGGCGTGCCCCTCGCGGGACAGACCCGAGAGCAGGCAATCCAGACGCTGGACGAGGTGGTCGTCGCCCCGCTGAGCCAGCCCATCGCTCTGCAATACGTGACCGACACCGTCGTTCTACTGCCCGGCGACGTCAACTTTGAGATCTTCCTGGACGAGATGGTCGAAGAGGCCTACGCGCTGGGCCGCGGGGAACAAGCACAGTTCTGGGATGGCTACCTCAAGTTCTTGACCGAAGGCCTGCAACCAGTGAATGAGGACCTTCCTCTGCTGTACGCCTATGACCCCTCACTGCTGGAGGAATTCCTCGGTGACGTCGCGCAGGACAAAGATCAACCTCTGAGGGAGGTCCAGCCCATCACGGACACACTCTCGTTCCGGCCGGGCCGCCGCGGGCGAAAGCTGGATATCCCCAGCTC
>DATKVP010000336.1:0-6064 GCA_035530015.1 Anaerolineae bacterium
GGAGAGCTGGTAACCGGCAAACTCGCTGGCAGGGAGGTGGCTCTCATGCAGGGGAGGGTCCACTTCTACGAGGGGCACTCCATGCAACGCGTCACCTTCCCCATTCGGGTTCTGCACCGGCTGGGTGCGGAGATTCTGATCGTGACCAACGCTGCCGGGGGGCTGCAAGAGAGCTTCAAAGCCGGCGATCTGATGCTCATCACTGATCACATCAACCTGGTGGGCATGGCAGGGTTCAATCCCCTGCGCGGTCCCAACGATGAACGACTGGGCCCCCGGTTTGTGGACATGTCGTCCGCCTATGACGTGTCACTGAGGGACCTGGCCCTCGCCGTGTCAGAGGAATTGGGTATCGAGTTGCGGCAGGGGATCTATGTCATGGCCGCCGGCCCGACCTTCGAGACGCCAGCTGACGTCAGGTTCCTCCGGCTCATCGGGGCGGATGCGGTGGGAATGTCCACGGTGCCCGAGGCGGTGGTGGCTCGACACGGGGGGATGAGGGTTTTGGGCTTCTCGCACATCAGTAACGTGATACCGGGTGCCGATGCCCCTCTGAAGGAGGAGCACGGCGAGGAGGAGGAGTTGCACCAGGAAGTGCTGGAGGCAGGGAGCAGGGTGACGCCCAAGCTCGGCTTGCTGATCAGCGAAATCATCAGGCGACTCTAGGAAGTGTAGCACGGCGGGCTCTACTGGAGATAGCAAGGGAACGAAGACGTGGTTCTCTCTCTTTCCATCTTCGTTCCTTTTTTGACAGCAGATAGGGACGTATGGTAGAATAGCGAGGTTTGTTCAAAAACATCAATGACTGTACTAATCGAGCTAATCAACAACTTCGCTATTTGGATATACGTCGCCTGCGCTCTCACCATCCTGGTCTACCTCAGGGTCATCTACTTGGCGAAGATGGAGAGAGGGGCTTCCCTCTTCACCATTGAGAAGGAGGTTGCTACAGGCAAGGCCTACCGGGCCACTTTCACCATCCTTGGCCTGTTGGTGATCATCAGCCTTGTGGCATTTGTGGACCTGTATCTGGCGCCGACTTTGGGCGTAGCGGTGGGCAGCAGCACACCCGAGGGGCCCTTGGTTCTTCCGACGCCCACCGACGCGCCTCCGGCGCCGACTGCCACGGCTACTGCCACCAGAGGACCTCTGGTGAGACCCACGCCGCCCTGGTCCCCCACGCCCGAGCAAAGCCCCACTGCCATTGTGACCGCAGCAGCTTGCCCGGATCCGATGTCTCGGATCTCCTATCCGGGCGTCAATCAGACGGTCGGCGGAGTTGTAGCGATCAGGGGGACTGCCGAGGCCGACGCTTTCCAGTTCTACAAGGTGGAGTTCGGCTTTGGGCAGAGCGGAAGTGAGTTCCACGTGATAGACGACTTGAAACACACTGCCGTTGATAATGGTGTTCTGGTTCTCTGGAACACGGGTGAGCTGTCGGGACCCATCACCCTGCGGCTGACCGTAGTCACCGTCGATGGCAACTTCCTACCCCCGTGTGAAGTCCCCGTGATCGTTCAGCAGGGCTGACGCACAAGAAGGAGGCAGCCTTGCGGAAGTTCGCCCTCGCCTTGCTCACACTTGGCCTTTGTGCCTGTCTGTGCCTGGCCTTTGACGTCTTCCTGGCCTCGATGGTGCTGGTCAGGGACGTTGTCACCTCGCTGGAGGAGCCCCAGGTCACTCCCACGGTGTTGCGAGTGCCGGTGGCCGAGGAGTCGTTGTCGACAGAGGAGTTGCTCCGTGACACGACGATCCCTCAGAGAGACCTGCATGCTCTTGCTGCACGCCTGAAACTCGGTGATCCTGGGCCCCGAATCGTGAACGAGAACCCCCCTGCTTTCGAGATGGGGCAGCGGGAGACCTTCTGGGTCAACGACGAGCGACTGTCGGAGACCTACTTCGAAATCGAAGCCACGCTTCGTTATGCTACCCCTCACGTCTACATGTGGGTGGCGGATGGTTTGTCCTTAGACCAGGCGGGCATAGAGGAGTCCGCTCACGAGTTTGAGGAACAGATCTATCCGACGAATCGTCAGTACTTTGGCTCAGAGTGGAGTCCTGGCGTAGACAACGATGTGCACATCCACGTGTTGAACGCATCGCTTCCGAGTGTGGGCGGGTACTACTCGAGCAACGACGAGTATCCTCGGACCGTGAACCCCTTCAGCAACGAGAAGGAGATGGTCTATATCAACGCCGGCTACGTGGAGCCGGGAGACGAAGAGTATGGGAATTACCTCGCCCACGAGTTCCAGCACATGATTCATTGGAACGTCGATCCGAACGAGGATACGTGGGTAAACGAGGGATGTGCACAAACCGCGGAGACTCTCAATGGCTACGACGCCTGGATCCGAGCGTTTCTCTCGGAACCTGACACACAGCTCACTGCCTGGGCCGATGACATAGTAGATGCTGGTCCGTACTACGATGCATCTCACCTCTTCATGTATTACTTCGCAGAGCGCTTCGGGCCTGACCTGATGAGGGAACTGACGGCCACCGAAGCGGATGGGATGGAGGGGCTCGAGGAGGTGCTGGTCGAGAACGGAGCGGGTCTTACTTCCGACGACGTGTTCAGGGATTGGGTGATCGCCAACTTCCTCAATGACAGCAGTATTGGCGATGGCAGGTATGGGTACAGAGGCATCAGCTTGCCGGGGACCGTGGCCGTCGATCACAGGCACCGTGACTATCCGGACAGCCGTGTAAGCACAGTTCATCAATACGCGGCCGACTACATTGAGTTGGAGCATGGCCGCGGAGAACTGGTCATAGAGTTCGCTGGCTCGACCCAGGTGAAGCTGGTAGACAACGAGCCCCGCAGTGGGAGTTACGAATGGTGGTCCAACAGAGGTGACGTTAGTGACATGACCCTTACCCGGGAGTTCGACCTGGGTCAGGTGGAGGCGGCCACGCTAGAGTTCTGGACCTGGTACGACATTGAGGACGACTACGACTATGCTTACGTGGAGGTGTCGACAAATGGAGGTCAGAAGTGGGATCTCCTGTCGGGCGAACACACTGTCGATACCAACCCCTACGGCAACAACTTTGGCCACGGATACACGGGGACCAGTGGGGGAGGGGAGAGGGCCGTCTGGGTCAAGGAACAGCTAGACTTGACGCCATACGTCGGCCAGAAGGTGTTGGTTCGATTCGAGTATGTCACCGATGATGCGTACAACGATCCGGGGCTGTGCATTGACGATATCTCCATTCCGCAGCTGGGCTACTACTACGATGCCGAGACCGACGGCGGCTGGACAGCTGAGGGTTTCGTCCGCTCGACGAACATCGTGCCGCAGCGATGGATCGTGCAGGTCATCACCTTCGGAGCCGACACTGAGATCCGGCAGATGGATCTCGGGGAGACTGGAGCAGGCCGTCTGGAACTCGAGGACTTCGGGACGGAGATCGACAGGGCGGTGCTGGCTGTCTCGGCGTTTGCCCCTGCCACCACAGAAGTGGCGAGCTATCAGTACTCGATCAACCTTGAGTAGCAGCCCTGCCTGCACGGCTGTGAGTATTCTGAGGGCGCCGGATGCCATGGGGCGGCGCTCTCTTTTTGCATCTTGACAAAGTGGACCGCGCGGCGTACAATGGGCCTAAATGAAAACCCGTTTCAATTACCATCGGAGCCTGATATGACAGAGGGAGACGCGACCACGGAGCTGCGAGTTCACGGCTACAAGCTCACCGGGCAGAGGCTGGCTGTGGTCAGGGTGCTTCGGGAGGCCGATGAGCATCTGACCGCATCACAGGTCTTCGAGCGAGGCCGCAGGATTCATCCGGGGCTGGGATTGACCACAGTGTACCGCACGCTGGACTTGCTGAGTGGGTTGGGGTTTGTGCGGCGCGTTCATCTTGACGAGGGTTGTCAGGCGTACGCGCCCGTGCGGGAGAGGGAAGGGCACCACCTGGTCTGTCAGGGCTGTCATCGCGTGGTGGATTTCCCCTGCACGGGCCTCACCGGACTCATTGAGGAGACAAGGCGACGAACAGGATTCGCTGTGGAGTCGCACTTCCTGGAGTTGGTGGGTCTCTGCCCCGCCTGCCAGTGACTCGGGGCGCGCAGCTGACAGCTCCATTGACGGCGCGCAGGAAGGATGGTTTGGAGAGATTGAAGAGAGCTTCTGCTCTCACCATTTTGGCGCTGGGGCTTGCAGGGATACTGGGGGCATGCGCCCCGTCCTCTGTGACAGCGCCCGGCGCTCCCGATGAGCGCATCATGGTCTGGGTGAGCATAGATCCGCAGACGTACTTCGTACGGCGCATCGGCGGGGATAGGGTGCGGGTGGAGGTGATGGTCCCAGCGGGCTTCAGTCCCGCAACATACGAGCCCAAGCCGAGCCAGATCGAGGGGCTGAGCGCTGCCGATATGTACATCCGGATCGGAGTACCCTTTGAAGGGGCCTGGATGTCTCGTATCATGGCGGTGAACGAGGAGATGCTCGTCGTGGACCAGTCAGAGGGTATCGAGAGCATCGATGGGCAAGACCCTCACGTCTGGCTCTCTCCAAGGCTGGCCAAGAGCCAGGCTCGAACGATTTACACCAGCCTGGTGGAGCTAGATCGGTCACATGAGAGCTTCTACCGCGCCAATCTGGACGCATTCCTCACCGATCTGGATGAATTGGACGCCAGCATCGAGCAGACATTGTCCGGGCTGGAAAGTCGCAAGTTCATGGTTTTCCATCCTGCCTGGTCGTACTTCGCGAGGGACTACGACCTGGAAATGATGCCGATTCAGATGGAGGGGAGCGATCCGAGCGCCGCCGAGATGGCCGAGTTGATCCAGACGGCGCGAGCCAATGGCATCAAGGTCATCTTCGCACAGCCCGAGTTCAGCACGCAGAGTGCGCGGACGATCGCCCGCGAGATTGGCGGTGAGGTGCTGCTCATCAGCCCACTTGCGCCGGATTGGATGGACAACCTGCGAAGGGTTGCTGACAGCTTCAGTGTGGCGCTCAGGAACCAGGAGTAACAGCCGTTGGGCGATGCTCGGCAACAGGATAGCGACTCGGGACGGGGCTCGGGGCCACTTTGCACGACAGGAGATCGCCATGGCTCAAGTAGCCGAAGAGATGTCGTCAGCCACCCAGCGCTGCGCAAGCGTCTGACTGGTCCGTGAGGCCTGAGGTCGGATCGAGGCTTCTGCGCCGCTTGGTCTGATGAGCGCTCGTCCACAGTTCTCCGCTGAGCGATTGACGCCGCGCGCAAAGGGGCCCTATCCCAGGGCAGGTTGTCTGGCTCATCATCCGCCGCTGCTGTTGAGGGGCTCAGCTAACACTTCGGCTCGCATACCTAGTCGCCGGATGGCTGGCTAGCCCAGGGAGGAGGGGCACGCTTGGAAGACAAGCTAGAGGTAGTGCAACTGGAGGACGTATGGGTCCGCTACGATGGGGTGCCTGTGTTGGAGGGCATCAACCTCTCCGTACATGAGCAGGACTTCATCGGCATCATCGGGCCCAATGGTGGGGGCAAGACCACCTTGCTCAAGGTCTTGCTGGGCCTGGTTGAGCCTTTTCGAGGCGGAGTCAGAGTCCTGGGACGAGCGCCGCAGAAGGCGCGTCGGGCCGTCGGGTACGTGCCGCAGTACACCGAACTCGACCACTCCTTTCCCATTGGCGTATGGGATGTGGCGATGATGGGCCGGCTTGGCCAACGGGGGTTGTTGCGTCGCTACACTGAGGAGGACAGACGCGCCGTGGAAGACGCCCTGCGACAGGTGGACATGCTGGGGCATAGAGATCGCCAGATAGGGAAGCTCTCGAGAGGCGAGCGGCAGCGCGTCTACGTGGCCCGGGCATTGGCCGCTAGGCCCGAGATACTGCTGCTGGACGAACCAACCGCGAGCGTTGACACCCGTGTGATGGGGAGTATCTACGAGGTGCTGCAGGACCTGAACCGACAGGTGACGATCGTCCTGGTCTCTCACGACATTGGAGTGGTATCCTCGCACGTGAAGACAATCGCCTGCCTCGACAGGCGCCTGATCTACCATGAGTCCAATGAGATCACACCGGACATGCTCGAGGCTGCCTATCACTGTCCCGTCGAC
>DATKVP010000337.1:0-8644 GCA_035530015.1 Anaerolineae bacterium
GCGATACCACAGGAACTGGGGACGGAGATCGCCCAGGCCTTCGTAAACGAGGACAAGGCGCGGAGTACCGCCTACGAGGACGAACTGGCGGCGGCTTCATCCATGGTGCTCAGGATAGGCATAGCCGAGGCCAGAGTGGACTGGCTGCTCACCAAGTACAGGGTGGCGTTGGGTGGATACGGGCTACCTCTGGTGCCTTCCTGGTCGGAGGACGTGGCCGGAGTTGCGGCGGAACTGTCTGAGGCTCGAAGGGAGCTGCACGACGTCTATGGCGATCAGATCGCTACCTTTGGCGATGAGATCGCCAAGGATCGTGCGTGGTTTGACCTCTTGCGACTTGAGATTCTACAGGGAAGGTTGGGGCTTTATCCCGACTATCCGGTGGAGGAACTGATATCTGATCTTGCGGAGGTGACCGGAAATCTCATCGAGGCAGGAGATTCGTCACTGCATCCCGAGGTTCTCTACGAGGGCAGCATCCCGCTCTTCAGCCTGGCGTGGACCGAGTAGCGGTCGACGGCTGACGAGCGGGGCGGAAAGGGGGTAAGGGCGCGATGCTTAGTCGGATAAGCGACAGGGTGGCTCTGTTGGCGACAGTGGTATTCCTTGCGCTCACCGTCATGACGTGCCTGTGCTACCTGACGATCTTCATCAACCCGCAGATGCCCTTGAACCCCTTCCCTCCGCCCAGGGAGGAAGGAGCAGCATCTGCCACGCCCACACGCACTCCAGAGGGTGCGGCCACATTCCCTCCGACGTGGACGCCCACTCACACAGCTACGCCCACAGACACACCGGTGCCGACGGACACACCTACCATCACGGCTACCCCAACCGATACCGCGACTCCTACGTTCACGCCCACGGCGACCAGGCCACCGGCCCCGCCGCCCACAGCCACGAGCACCCATACTCCATCGCCCAGCCCAACCCCCTGGCCGTATGTCCAGCATGGCTACACATACATGCTCCCCAATGACAAGAACGATGCGGGGTGTGACTGGCTGGGTGTCGGAGGCCAGGTATACGATGCACAAGGGATACCGCTACCGGGTGTGAGCATCAGGTGCTGGATTGGAGGATACGTCTTTCCTACGAGCGTCTCTGGCACCCATCCCGAGTATGGTCCGGCTGGGTGGGAGGTGAACCTGTACGACCAACCCAGGGACGAAACGTGGAGCTGCCAGGCGACGGAGGGAAGCACTGGCGTGTCTCCCGTGGTGACATTCACCACGACGACAAACAACGGCTGTAATCTCAACTCCGTGCGTATCGACTTCAAGCGAACGTCGTAGCGATGTTCGTGCGTGCCGGCTAATGACCCACTGCCTCATGCCAACGTTGGAAGCATCAGTATCGGGCTGGGGCGTTCCGCGTCCCACATGGGTGTGACCCACTCGGTTGTCCAACACGACTCGTCGCTTTGAGCTTGGACCGAGCCCATGGGGAAAGTGAGACCGGCTCGGCGCCAGGGATGCGGACGGAGGGGTGCGTTCTCAGGCCTGGTGCCTGCGAGTGCGACTACTCCCCCGCATCCGGGTAGAAGATCTCCTCTACAGCTTGTCGGATCTTGTCCCGTTTGGGAAACAGGACATCGGCCCCGTTGTCGAGAACGATGGGGACCGTCATCGTCTCGTCGATGACCCCAAAGCGGATGTCTTCTGCATCTATCTGTGAGGCAATCTGAGCCAGCGTTATCACCTCGCCGAGTTGCAGATTCGTTTTCACCGCATGGCCCATGGTGCTCGCCAGTATGGGTATCTTCGGAATCAGCTCGAGCCGCAAAGCTTTGCCTCTTATGGCTATCAGCACCTGTTGCTGTCGCCTGAGCCGGTCGAAGTCAGTGCTGCCGTGACGAGTGCGGGCGTACTGCAAGGTCATTTGACCATCCATCAGTTGCCTGCCGGCGGGTATGTGGATCGTCGTGTAGCCGTACTGCCCATCTGGATAGCGATGGTCCCAGATCTCCTCTTCGACGTTGACGGTGATGCCTCCCAGATAGTCCACGATGTCACGGAAACCCTGGAAGTCGACCCGGATGTAGTAGTGCATGGGGATACCGAAGTTGTACTCGATGGTCTTCATCGCCAGGCCTGGCCCACTACCCGGGTAGTGGTAGGCATCGCCGAGGAAATGGGCCATGTTGATGCGCTGCTCGCCGTATCCGGGTACCTCAACGTAGAGATCCCGTGGGATCGATAGCGCGCCTGCCGTCCTGGATCTGGGGTCGACGGTAATGATGATTATGGTATCGGAGCGCCAAGGACCCTCCTCGTCCGGGCGCTGATCCACTCCCAGTAGCAGGATATTGATACGTTCCCTCTGGCTCCAATCGGGGACGGTCTCCGGCCGCGGCACGGAGTCACCGACGATAGGTAGTCGCAGCCCGGAGGACAGCGGGGAGTAGGCGACGATATCCCTCACCGAAGTGTAGAACAGGTAGGCGAAGACGAGGCTGCCCGCCAAGAAGAGGGTGTAGACTGCACTGACTAGGACTCTGGCAAGATAGTTGGGTGTTCTCTCTTCAGCCATAGTGTGCTGCTGTTGATTGCCCCAGTTCGGGCAACCGATCACCGCACATTATACCGCACCGAATTCTGGGTGGCAACGCGACGTGGGTGCGCTTGTCCCGCCGCCAGTGTTGTCACCAGACAAGGGGTTTGGTACAATATGCCGGTATCGTGGACATGATCGAAAGGGAGGTTGAGATGCAGGATGCCAGGAGTCTTCTTCTCGAGCCCCGTTCCATCGAAGAAACGGGGATGAGCAGGGGCTTCTTGAGCGACCTGGCCCTGAAGACTATATACTCGGTCGGTGAGCTGAGTGGTCAGGATGTCGCTGAGCAACTGACACTCCCTTTCAGCGGAGTGGTGGAAGAGGCCCTCACCTACTTGAAGCGCGAGCAATTGCTGAGCATAACCGGCAGCAAAGGATTCGACGAGCGGGCGTTTCGTTACTCCATCGCCTCAGCAGGAATCGAGCGTGTAAGAGAGGCCTTGAATCGCAGCCAATATGTAGGGCCCGCTCCTGTGACGCTGGAAGCCTATCAGAGGGTGATGGAGACTCAGGCTATCGGGGAGGTAGTGGTCAGTCGGGAGGAGGTGAAGAACGCATTATCTCACCTCGTAGTCAATTCCGAGATGCTGATGAAGATAGGTCCGGCCGTCAATTCCGGGCGGTCGATCTTCCTCTTCGGGCCTCCAGGTAACGGCAAAACCGTGATTGCCAAGGCTATGGCTTCCATGCTCGGGGGTGAGATACTCATCCCTTATGCTTTGGAGGTGGATGGTCACATCATCAAGGTATTCGACGAGTTGAGCCATCAGACTGCTGAGAACCCTGATCCCTCTGACCGGTCCGAGGGAGGACGGCGCGACAGACGCTGGATACCCATCAGGAGACCGATCGTGGTTACCGGAGGCGAACTCACCCTGGAGAGCCTGGATCTGGTCTACGACGATACGTCCAAGTTCTACGAAGCTCCATTTCAGATGAAGGCGAACGGCGGGATGTTCCTGATCGACGACTTCGGAAGGCAGCAGGTACGGCCCCGAGATCTCCTGAACCGTTGGATCGTCCCGCTGGAGACCAGGGTCGACTACCTGACTCTGCATACTGGCAAGAAGATAGAGATACCATTCGATCAGCTGATTGTGTTTTCTACCAACATAGACCCCAAGACGCTCGTGGATGAGGCTTTCTTGCGGCGCATCCGGCACAAGATAGCGGTGGGCAATCCCAGTGAGCGCGAGTTCTACGACATCTTCAGGCGCGTGGCGGCAGAGCGGAACGTGCCCTTCGACAAGGACGGGTTCATGTATCTTGTGCGCGAGTACTACCTGAAGGTGAAGCGAGAGTTGAGAGCGGTCCACCCTCGAGATCTCGTGGATCAGATCATTGACATCGCCCACTACCGGGGTGTGGAGCCTGCCCTCACCAACGAACTGATAGATCAGGCCTGCAGTTCCTATTTTGTGGAGTTATAGGTCGGCGGCCGGACAGGACCTGATCTCACGCCAAAAAAAACGCCCGCCCGGATGTGCTTGGGGCGGGCGAATCTTGGTGCGAAGACGGCGCCCTCTCTATAGTTGT
The DNA here is from genome assembly GCA_035530015.1 of Anaerolineae bacterium. Classification (GTDB taxonomy): domain Bacteria; phylum Chloroflexota; class Anaerolineae; order UBA7937; family B3-Chlor; genus JAUVXJ01. The sequence continues at coordinate 4,093 of DATKVP010000337.1, forward strand.
CTCAGACTCTCTCCCTCTTGGATCCGCTTTTCCCCTCTTCTCTCCTGGAGCCAGTTCACGTTCCTCAACAGGCCATCCCTCATAACTTCAAACCTCTCGGGTTGCTGAAATACCAGCGTCTGAAGGATCGCTGAGAGAATAGCAGACAGAGAAGCGGTCGAGGGTATGCCTGTGCGTGATTCGCTGGGGCAGACGAGGATCACGTCGGCGCTGGATGCCGTCGGAGAGGTATGGGAGGTGGAAAGACCGATAGTCTTGACGCCACGGGACCGTGCCAACGTGAGGAGGTGGGCCGTGTCGTCGTGCAGCGCCGCAAGGCTCACGCCAAAGGCTACGTCTCGTTCGCCGGCTGTGGAGAGGCCCACGGCCGCGTTTAGGTCTTCTGATGGTACTAGCTGAGCCGCCATGCCCAGCAAACCTCGCAGCTGGGCCACGAAGGTCTGCGCCGGCCCGCGGGCCAAGCCGTGTGCGACGACGTAGATGTTTTCCGCCGCACGCAAGGCGGAGATCACTGCAGTCACTGTCTCCCCTCTCATGTGGGTGATGGCGCGTTCCAGGTTCTCCCTCTCTTCGGCGAGGCTCGTGAGGAAGACAGCCTCTTCATCGTTTTGGTCCGCTGGTGGCTTGTGGGCCACTCTGAGTTCCTTCTTGACCATCTCTTGAATCTCACGAAGGAGCTCTGGATACCCTGCGTAGCCGAGCCTCTGGGCGAACCGGGTCACAGTGGCGGGGTCCACCTCTAGGCGCTGGGAGAGCGCAAAGGCGTTGATGAAAGCAGCCTCATGGTATTCCCGGGTCAGGAAGTCGGCGATCTTCTTCTGGTTCCTGCCGAGGCGGGTGTAGTTGTGCGCAATCTTCTCTTGAAACATGGACATCCCCTTTCTGAGTTTGGAGGCGACGGCTCTGACCCTCCTGGGGCCTAATTCTACCATCACTGACGTAGCTCGGCAAGCATTGCGGACCTACCTGCCGCTGACCTTCGACAGGAACGGTGTGACCGCTTGACAGCTTCGTTGGTTTGCGATATGCTATGATGTAACTTCTGTGGGGATGAAAGAGACATTGTCGACACTAGTGGAGAACTACGGAAAGCGCCGCGTTATCTTGACCCTCCTGCTGGGTTTGGTGGTAGCAGGGACAGCGCTCCTGGTGCAAGCTCAGGTGGAGGGCATGGAATACGATCCCGAATCAGACGTGTGGGCGCGTAGCTCGGGCGGCTGGTCGGGCCACGGGGCGCCCATAGCCCCGGTGCATCAGTTTGCCAGGCAGCGCCCCGGTTCCTCGGATAGTCCCACAGCTTCGGCGAAAGCCGCCGCCGACTTGGAGCCCACGCCGGTGCGCAGACTGCCCGCGACGCCTGCTGCTGCTCCTCTACCCACCCCCGACGGTACACCTAGGCGAGCCGTGGTTCCCGTTCTCATGTACCATCATATCGGTCTGCCCGATCCAGGGGCCGACGCGATCCGGCGGGATCTCTCAGTGTCACCCGCCAACTTCGAGGCACAGCTGCGGTACCTGATCGCGCTCGGCTATGAACCCATTACGCTCGAATCTCTGGTCATGCACCTTCAGATCGGCCAACCACTGCCTGCGAAGCCTGTGATCTTAACCTTTGACGACGGCTTCAAGGACCAGTATACGAACGCCTATCCTCTACTCGAGAAGTATGGGTTTGTGGGGACCTTCTTCGTCATCACCCGCTTCGCTGACGAGGAGCGACCTGAGTACATGTCCTGGTCTGAGATAGAATTCCTTCATGCGCAAGGGATGGAGATAGGCAGCCACAGCTATACCCATCCGAGCTTGAAGGGAAAGTCATTCGATTACGTGGTCTGGCAGGTGCTGGGGTCCAAGGAGGCGATAGAGGCTCGCACACACCAACCCGTTCGTTCGTTCTCGTATCCCTCGGGTCAGTACGACCAGCTAGCCATAGATGTGCTCAAGTCAGCCGGGTACTGGGCTGCGGTCACGGTGGAGGCGGGTTCGATGCAGACCGCAGAGCGGCCGTTTGAGCTCCGGCGGATACGCGTGCGCGGCAGGTATGACCTCAAGGAGTTCGACCACTGGTTCAACTACTGGCTCATGAATCCCTGAAGCGATAGGGCCGCACTTCCTCCAAAGATCCGGCGGCTTCTCTGAGCCGCGCCACGTCTCTCTTGAGTACCGGATGGAAAAGACTCGGTGCCACTTCGCACAGCGGGACCAGGACAAACCCCCGCTCGTGGAGTCGAGGATGGGGGATCTCCAGTTGCGGCAGGGCCAGTATCAGGTCGCCGTACAGGAGGATGTCGATATCAACGAGGCGAGGGCCGAACCGCACTCCTTCCTGGCGGCCCATCTCCCGCTCAATCCCCTTGGCGAGATCGAGCAGGGCCTCCGGCGCCAGATCGGTCTCTCCTCGACAGACCAGATTGAGGAACCAGGGCTGATCCGCAACCCCCACTGGCTCAGTCTCATACAGTGACGAGATCTGGTCGATTCGGATGCGTGACCCCAGGCGGCGCAGAGCGTGGTAGATGTTGAGGGCACGATTGCCCAGGTTCGACCCTAGACCCAAGTAGATGGTAGCCATTCAATCCCCGCCCCCAGGCCTAGTGGCGGAACCGCTCTATTCTCGCCCCCAAGGACCGAAGCTTCTCATCGATTCTCTCATAGCCACGATCTATCTGACCGATGTTCTTGATCACGCTCCGCCCCTCTGCGCACAGAGCAGCGATGAGCATGGCCATCCCGGCACGGATGTCTGGACTGGTCAGCGTCTCGCCGTGTAGTCTGGCTGGGCCGGTGACTATGGCGCGATGGGGATCGCAGAGGATGATGTGGGCGCCCATGGAGGCCAGCTTGTCAACGAAGAACATGCGACTCTCGTACATCTTCTCGAACATCAGAATGGTGCCCTCGCACTGAGTGGCGACCACGGTGGCGATGCTCATCAGGTCAGCGGGGAAGCCTGGCCATGGGGCGTCATCTATCCGCGGTATGACCCCGTGGGCATCAGTAACGATCCTCAGCTTCTGCTCGCGGGGCACGAAGACATCGTCCCCACGGATATCCACCTTGATCCCCAGTCTCTCGAAAGCGAGCAGTATCATGGTCAGGTGCGACGGGACACCCCCCTTGATCAAGACCTCACCGTTCGTGACCGCCGCTGCGCCGATGAAGCTGCCAATCTCTATGTGATCAGGGCCGACCTCGTGTTCTGCTCCATGGAGCTTGTCTACACCCTCCACGTACAGCGTGTTCGTGCCGATGTTCGAAATCTTGGCTCCTAGTTTGTTCAGAAACACCGCAAGCTCTTGGACGTGAGGTTCTGATGCGGCGTTCTTGATGACGGTGCTACCCCTGGCGGTACACGCGGCCATGAGGGCGCTTTCTGTGCCCGTGACACTCGCCTCGTCCAGGAAGATCTCCTGGCCGGTGAGTCCGTTGCTCTTCATCTCGTAGCCGTAGTCTATCCGGATCTCTGCGCCAAGGGATTGCAGGGCCATGAGGTGAGTATCGACCCGTCTTCTTCCGATGACGTCTCCTCCGGGGGGAGGCAGCCTGAGATGTCCGCAGCGTGCAAGCAGTGGTCCAGCCAGAAGTATGGACGCCCTGATCCGGCGGCACAGGTCGGGGTCCAGGTCGGTAGTTTCCACGTTCCTGGCATGCACTGTCAGTTCGTGCTGGCCGGTTTCCTCTACTCCAACGCCCAATGCGGAGATGATCTTCACCATGGTGCGGATATCGTCGATACGAGGCACGTTTCTGAGCACGACTTTCTGGTCGGTGAGGAGCGCTGCGGCCAGCATGGGAAGTGCCGCGTTCTTGTTGCCGCTGGGAACCAGCGTGCCCTTTAGGGGATGCCCCCCTTCGATGACGAATTCGTCCATGATGTGTTGATCTTCCACGGCATGCCCTCGAGATCTGGGTGTCACCTCACCACTCGAGCTGGGCAATCCTGCATGATCCTAGGCTGCGAGCCTGAGGGTCCATCGGCAATGAAACTCTGGTCGTATCCCCGCTAGGTTCGCTTTGCGCCGAGGCAGATGATGGATGTGCCGAGGGGTAGATCGGTGATGCGCAGCACGGCGGCCTCCAGCCGGCCAACGCCGCTCAACAGTGCATTGACCGGCGGTGAAGTGGGCTCCATCTCTACTTGATAGGCTTCTTGATCGGTGGAGGGCGTGGCCAGTTGGGGTTCTTTCTCGGCCCTTCGCCGTGCCAGGATCAACGGTGCTGCGGCGGGGAAGACGAAGAAGTTGTTGTAGGTGATGCGTCTGACATCAAAGCCGGTCTCCCCAAGCTTGTGTCGCAGTTCTGCCCGCGAGTACCGGCGTTTGTGATCGTTGATCAAGTCGTTGTTGCTCCACAGCCATTGGAACGCAGGCACCGTGATGGCGATCAATCCGCCCTTCGCACAGACGCGATGGCATTCTCGCAGAATCTGCAAGTCGTCTTCGCAGTGCTCAATGACATCAAGCGCGGTTACGAGATCGAAAGACCCATCCTCGAAAGGCATATCCTCCGCCTGAGCAAGACGGGCATCGTAACCCCGCTGATGGGCTATCTC
>DATKVP010000338.1:0-6913 GCA_035530015.1 Anaerolineae bacterium
AGGGCATCCCTGACCCGCATGTAGATCCTCGGTGCCGAGCGCAGGTGCTCGATGAACTTGTAGGGCAGTTCCAGGAGTCGCAGCGTATCCCCTGCCGGGGCGGTATCCCAGACGATGAGATCGTAGGTGCCATCCTTGACATGCTCCAGCACATAGTCCAGCAAAAACTCTTCCTGGATCCCCGGAGCCAGGGCCACGTAATCTATCAGCTCGTCGTACGGCATGTCTATCAGCGACGAAGCAGCCTCGTAGATCTCCGGGCCAAACTTCTTTTTCCACCGCTTCATCACCTCGTCGGGGCCTATCTCCAGGGCATCGAGGTTCTCCACTCCGCGTACCGGTTTCTCCGTGGGCCCTATCTCCATCTCGAAGATATCCGACAGAGACGGGGTGAGATCGCTGGAGATGATGAGCGTCTTCCGCCCAATGGAGGCGTAGTGCAAGGCGGTGGTGGCAGAGCAGGTCGTTTTTCCCACTCCACCCTTGCCTCCAAACATGAGCACGCGCTTGTTGCTGTTATCCAATTCCGACAAGGACACGGTCTGCCTCCGCTCAACGACTGATCGGCTTGGGGCCGCTTGGCATTGTAACACAGGTTTTGGGATCTAGCACCTGCCATGAAGGGTGAGACTAACGCCTCTGCGCCCTCGGCGTCGATCAAGGACCTTTTTGAACAGCGACAAGAGGCTTCTTATGGGGGATTTGTTGACCTCGAGCAGAAGGAAGAGAACACGAGGAGTCCTAGACAGCGATTCAGGCAGACGGGACTGGTTGGGGAAGGCCACTCCGTGCCGATTCGTAAAGTGCCGACATCGTGGCCACGTTAGCACGGCTGCTGCTCAGAGACACGGGCAATGGTGCCCCGTCCAGCACGGCAGCGGTCAAGGCATCCACCTCACACTGGTAGGCGTCGATCTCTCGCACGGTGATTTCCTCCTCTCCCGACTCCCGTCGGAGGAGGATTCTGCTTTCAGCGCCGATGGTGTACGGTTCTACGATGGTCAGTCTCCCCTCGGTGCCGAAGACCTGAGCCTCGCTGCGCCATGGAGTGCGAAAGCCGCAATCGAAGACACCCAGCGCGCCGCTCTCGTAGCGCAGCAGTCCGGCAAAGGTCTCGTCCACGCCACTCTTAGCGAGCCTCTGCCAGCCGAAGACCTGCTCTGGCTCACCCGATATCCGGCGGATGAAGCTGACGGGGTAGCTGCCCACGTCCCACAGCGCCCCTCCCCCTAACTCCGGCTTCCAGCGCACGTCATCAGGCCGGTCGAGGAAGAAGGACAGAGCTCCCCGCACAAGCGTCACCTGGCCCACCGCTCCGTCCTCCACCAGTCGACGAGCTTCCTGGAGCAGAGGGTGGTGGAGGTACATCACCGCCTCGACCACCACCACGCCGGCTGACTCGGCAGCGGCGAAAATCTGGTCACACTCGGCAACACTGACCGCGAGGGGCTTTTCGCACAGTACGTGCTTGCCAGCCTCGGCTGCCCGCACTGTCCACTCCGCGTGAAGGCTATTGGGCAACGAAGTGTAGATGGCATCCACCTCCCGATCGTCCAACAGAGACTGATAGCCCCCATAGACACGGGGTATGCCCCACTCAGCGGCGTACGCCTCTGCCCGCTCCGAACTGCGGCTGGCGACCCCAACCAACTCGGCGCGCTCGGCGGCGCGAATGGCCGGGATCAGACGGCGGTTGATGCGGGCTGTGGAGAGCAAGCCCCACCTCAGGCCAGTCTTGCTGCGATGTGCACTGGACATGCCCAGATCCTATCCCTTCACGGATCCAGCCAGCAGACCCCGAATGAAGAAGCGACCCATGAGCACATAAATGAGCAGCGTCGGGAGCGCCGCGATGAGTGCCCCAGCCATGACCATGTTCCATTCCTTGATCTGGCTGCCGGCCAGGTTCCGTAGTGCCACGGTGATCGGCTGGAGCTCAGGTCTCTGTAGCACCGTGACGGCAAAGAGGAACTCGTTCCAGATGTTGGTGAACTGCCAGATGATGACCACCACAAAACCCGGCATGGAGAGAGGGAATATCACCCTCCGGTAGATGCCCAGGATTCCCGCGCCGTCGATGCGAGCTGCATCTATCAGATCGGTGGGCACTTCGGCGTAGTAATTGCGAAATATGAGCGTGGTAATGGGGATGCCGTAGACCACATGAACCAGGATCAGACCCCAAAGGGTTCCGCCCAGACCCAGGCCGCGCAACGTCTGCGTCAGCGGGATAAGGATGCTCTGGTAGGGGATGAACATGCCAAAGAGCATCAAGGGGAATATCAAGTTGGCCCCTCGGAACTTCCACTTGGAGAGCACATAGCCGTTGAGCGAGCCCAGCATGGAGGAGATGATGGTGGCGGGCACCGTCAGATAGATGCTGTTCATGATGTTGCGGCCCAGGCCGCGTAACCCCTTCTCCGGGATGCCAAACCAGGCCGACCGAAAAGTCTCCAGATGCAGAGTCGACGGCGGGCTCCACAGCCTGGAGAGGTCTTGCACCTCGACGAAGGTCTTGAGCGAGCTAGCCACCAGCACGTAGACTGGCACCAGGAAGAGAATGGCAAAGAAGATGAGCAGCAGATAGATGCCAATGCGCCAGGGGTCGAAGCGCCTGCTCATAGTTCCACCTCCCGACGCAGCGTGAAGATGAGATAGGGAAGGACCACCACGGCGACCGTGAGCAGCATGATGATGGAGATGGCGGCGCCCTGAGAATAGTGGTTTCCCTGGAAGGTCGTTTCAAACATGAAGATGCCCGGCACATCGGTGACAAAGCCGGGCCCCCTGCCGGTCATGGTGAACACCAGGTCAAAGATCTTGAGCGAGATGTGCCCGAGCATGATCAACGCACTGAGGGTTATGGGCTGCAACATGGGCACGATAATGTGGCGATAGACACCGACCTCGCTGGCCCCGTCCACCCGCGCGGCCTCGCGGAGCTCTTCGGGGACACTGCGCAGACCAGCCAGGTACATAGCCATGGTGTAGCCGGTAAGCTGCCAGGCAGCAGCGACGATTACGGGGATCAAGGCCACGTGAAAAGGGCCTATGGAGGTCGTGTCGGTGTACCAACCCCAACGAAGCGTGTCGAGCCCCACACTATGCAACAGCGCGTTGACCCCTCGCAGGCGAGTCTCCGTGCCGGGCGCGAAAACCCACTGCCAGACCACTCCGGTGACCACAAAGGAGATGGCCATGGGGAAGAGGTAGATGGTGCGAAAGATGCCCTCGCCTTTGATCTTCTGATCCAGCAGGATAGCGAGCAGCAGGCCAACGACCACACAGGCCAGGAGGAAGAAAAGTGTGAAGAAGAAAGTGTTCCAAAGGTCGATGTGGAATCGTCGGGCCGACGTGCCCTCCCCGACAAGGAGCCTGCTGAAGTTGTCCACGCCGACAAAGGTATAGTCAGGCTGGATGCTGTCCCACTTGGAGAGAGAGACGGTGGCCGTCCACCCGATGAATCCGTAGACGAAGATGGCGATCAGGATGATGGATGGCAAAACCATCAAGAAGGCGATCCAGCGCTCACGGCGCGCATGCGCCATCGGCCACGACCTCCGCTCCCATCAATGAGCTGGGCGCCGCCGAGAGCGCCCTGACCGTCCCGGCGACGCCCACACAATCCAACAGACTCTTGAGAACCCTAGACTACTCACACATGCCAGCGTCCACGCAAGCCTGGGCCATCGCTGCCTGGGCAGCTTCGACATCCAGGTCGGCGACGAAGAAGGTCATGGCATCACCAGCGGCAGTGACCCAACCCTCGGACGCCGCTGAGCCGTGGGCCAGACTGGGCACGATCTCGTTGGACACGAAGTCGTCCATGGCCGACTGGAGGTAGACGTCGTACAGTGAGCGGTCGCCATCCGTGCGCGCCGGGATAGAGCCCTTGATCGGGTTGAACGCATCCTGCCCGTCCTTTGAGCCGCACACGGTGAGCCAGGCGATTGCGCCGTCACGGTTGGGCGCACCATTCGGCAGCCCGAAAGAGTCGGAGAGCATGATGAAGCTACCCGCGGTCCCCGGCGAGGGAACGTAGCCGAACTCGACATCGGGGGTCAGCCCCACCGACTTGAAGTAACCCTCGGCCCAGTCCCCCATGATGGTCCCCGCTGCGTCACCGTCTACAACCAGCTGCGCAGCCTGGTCCCATGACAGCGCGGAGTGGTCGGCATTCACGTACTCCATCACCTGGGCAAACGCCTCCAGGGCCGCTGTCACCCCAGACCCGTTCCAATCCGTGGTGCCATCCCACAGACCCCGATACGCATCCGGCCCCAACTCCGCCAGCAAGATGGACTCGAAGAGGTGAAGGTCCACCCAGACACCACTGTCACCCAGGGCCAATGGCGTGACTCCAGCCGCCATCAGCACATCGGCCGCGTCAAAGAACTCGTCCAGCGAGGTGGGTGCTGTCAGGCCGTTGTCCTCCAAGACCTGCTTGTTGTACCACAGGACGTTGGAGCGGTGGATGTTGACCGGCACGCTCCAGATGTCGCCCCCGCTGGAAAGGACTTCGATGACGCCAGGCGGATAGACGTCGAGCCAACCGTTCTCCTCAAAGATGAAAGTTACCGCCTCCATCTTGTCGGCCACAACCCAGGTGTCGATCAACTCGTGACCAGCGTGAACCTGGAAGGAGTCCGGCGCGTCGCCCGCCTGCATACGCGTGGCGAGCACTGCCTTGGCCTCCATCCCAGCGCCACCGGCCACAGTGGCATTGATGATCTCCACATCCGGATACTCGGCGGCGAAGACCTTGTACATAGCCTCCAGGCCCTCGGCCTCGCCACCGGCGGTCCACCAGCTAAAGATCTCCACCGAGCCGGTAGGCCCCGCTGGCCCCTCCGGTGGCGGCGGTGCGGGCGTCCCGCACGCAGCCAGCAAGGATGCCAGCACCATCACAGTCACCAACGCTGCGAAGAATCTGCGTTTCATCTTTCCCCTCTCCTCTCATCACGCATGTCAAGTACTACTCGACCTATCGTCAGACTGAACTCCCCGTATTGCCCGACTCCCATCACCTCCTTTTCCTTGGCCATCCCTCGGGACGTGTACAGAGAACTGAGACGCTGAGTTGATTGCCATGCGAATCTCTCCGCAAACACATCTCCCCTCAGACCTGCGCTGACTCGTAGCCCAACGGAGGGCTGAGTACCGCCATGCGCGGGTCCCTCCTGACCCCACCTAGGGCGATCTCGCGGAGACGAGTTCCTAGCCTCGCGCACCGGCCTCCCGGGCACTGCGCGAGTTCAGGCCTGTTACACGGCAGGTGCGGTTCGATCCAGCAGAGATGCCTCTCTCAGGAATCAAGCAGACGTTCGCGGACCCGTCGAGCCACGGATGACCAGGGTTGCAGGGAGAACATGATGGAGTGTTTCCAACGACTCTCCTTTCAGTGAGCGGAGCAGGAGCTGGGCCGCCAGCTGCGCCATTTCGTACGTTGGCTGGCGAACGGTCGTCAGAGATGGCCACACTTGCTGGGCTAGAGGTACGTCATCGAACCCCGCCACCGAGAGAGCTTCGGGCACCGCGATGCCTAGTTCGTGAGCCGCAGCGAGCAGGCCTGCTGCCATGTCGTCGTTGCAGGCAAAGATGGCCGTGGGCCTCGGATTTGTCTCCAGCAAGACGCGACCGCCCGAGAGACCAGACTCGAATTGGAAATCTCCTGCCGTGACCAGGCTGGGATCGAACGGCACCTGATGCGCTTCCAGGGCGGCCTTGAATCCCGCTAGCCGGTCGTGGCTGGCCTGGTGATCCGGATTCCCCATCACGAAGCCGATGCGCTCGTGACCCAGGGAGAGGAGGTACTGTGTCATGTCGTACCCACCTTGCCAATCGTCCGGCGCTACGTAGGGCAAGGGCACCTGACAATCACGAGGGGCGAGACGGACGAAGGGAATGCGCTGGCTCTGAAGTTGCTCCAGCAAAGAAGTGATGTTGTCACAAGGAGGCGTGAAGATGAATCCATCCACTGTCTGTTGCGCCACCAAGCGCAGGATCTCCTGTTGATCTGCGGGTCGTTCAATGTCGCAAGGATTCATCAACATGCCGTAACCTTCCAGGTGGCATTCCTCCAACAGTGCCCTCTGGACAATATTGATGTAGTTCCAGGCGGCACTGTGGAAGACGAGGCCCAGAACGTGCGAGCGCCCGCTGGCCAGGCGCTGGGCAGAGATATTGGGCGCATAGCCCAATTCCTGCATTGCTGCGACCACCTTGCCACGAGTGGACTCGGCGACGAAGGGTTCGTCGTTGATGACCCGGGAGACCGTCTTCGTCGACACCCCCGCAAACCTGGCTACGTCCCCGATGGTTACTGCCACTGCAACTCCCCCCACAGCGGGCTGACAGCGCTGTCTGACAACGCTATCAGTATAACACGAATTCCATCCGTTGTCAAGGTATCGTGTCATAGGGAGCCTTGGAGGAGTGGTTTATCCTCTGTCGAGACGTGCCCCAACACGAGGTCAGTCGACGACGACTCAGTGGTACCGTGGCTGCAACCCGGGTGCTTCTCCACACCCTTGGAGGGAGATCTGCACAGGAACGAGCAACAGCTGCTGCCACCATCGGCCCAGCCGCTGGCTCCCCTGGTGCTCGAGGCACCCCACCACGGCGGGAAGGCTTCGCTCACCCTACCCTCGTGCGATCTATGCCACCGAAGGGCCCCAGCGAGGATCCACAGGTGCGCGGCGGTCGGTGCTGCCGTCATGTTCGAGTGGCCCCTTGAATGACGGCAAGCCCCGTGTCCTCAGAGAATCGCCTCCTCCGTCTGGGCATCGAAGAGGTGCATGTTGGCCATGTTGAAAACGATCTCCAGTTCCTGACCAACCGACGCGGCGCTGCGAGGATCCACCCTTGCCACAAAGGCCTTGTCCCCAATGACCAGGTAGAGATAGCGCTCCGA
>DATKVP010000339.1:0-2890 GCA_035530015.1 Anaerolineae bacterium
CCTGGGCGAGGCGCTACGGCGCATTGGCGAGGGAGCAGCCATGATGCGCACCAAGGGCGAAGCGGGCACGGGCAACGTCGTGGAGGCTGTGCGCCATGCCCGAGCTGTGATGGGGCAGATTCGGCGCCTGCAGAACATGGCCCCAGAGGAGCTGATGGCCGCTGCGAAGGAGATGGGCGCTCCTTACGAACTGGTGGTGGAGACAGCCAAGCTGGGCCGGCTGCCGGTGGTCAACTTTGCAGCAGGTGGGATCGCAACCCCATCTGACGCAGCGCTAATGATGCAGTTGGGAGTAGACGGCGTCTTCGTGGGCAGCGGCATCTTCAAGGCGGCGGATCCGCCGCCCAGGGCTAAGGCCATCGTGGAGGCTGTGACGCACTACAACGATCCCGGCATCCTGGCGGAGATCAGCAAGGGGCTCGGCGAGGCCATGCCCGGGCTGGAGATCTCCGCGATTCCCGAGGCGGAGCTGCTGGCTCAGAGGGGGTGGTAGCCCGCTGTAGCCACAGCGCGAAGGGGCAGATGGACAGGATTGGGGTCCTGGCGCTGCAAGGCGCTTTCATAGAACACGTCAAGATGCTGCGCAGCCTCGGTGTGGACGCTTTTGAGGTGCGTCTCCCCCGGGATCTGGAGAACCTCAGTGGCTTGATCATCCCCGGTGGTGAGAGCACCACTGTGGGCAAGCTGGCCGTGACCTACGGCCTGGTGGAGCCGATCAAGGCCATGGCCACGGTTGGCAATCCAGTCTGGGGCACGTGCGCGGGTCTGATCCTCCTCGCTCGAACCGTGGAAGGTCTTGGACAGCCACTCTTGGGGCTGATGGACGTCACAGTGGCGCGCAATGCGTTCGGGCGTCAGGTCCACAGCTTCGAGGCGAGTTTATCCATTCCGGCGCTGGATTCTGTGAGCGAACCGGACGAGAAGGGGCTTTTCTTCCGCGGCATCTTCATTCGAGGCCCAGTGATCACGGCTGTTGGCGATGGGGTGGAGGTGCTGTCTCGTCTGGACGATGGGGGCATCGTCGCTGCGCGCCAGGACAACCTGCTGGTCACAGCCTTCCACCCTGAACTCTCCGCCGACACGAGGTTTCATCGCTACTTCCTGGCGATGATCGACCGCGAGGGGCGGACTAGCTAGGCGGGTGGTCTCGTCGCTGCGCCGGGGTTGTCGCTCAGCGCGGCCAGGGCTGAACGCGGCCTTGCCCCGAGTGAGGATATCGCTGGGGTGTGTTGGTCTGCCCGTATGCCTGTGACCGAGGAGGTGATCCGTGCTGGAGAACATTACCTGGCTGGGGCATGACGCTTTCAAGATAGCCGCATCCAAGATCATCTATTTGGACCCCTTCGATTTGGCCGGCGACATGGAGCCGGCCGATGTCATTTGTATCACGCACGATCACTACGATCACTGCAGTCCAGAGGACGTGGCCAGGATACAGCGTGAGGGCACCGTCCTTGTGGCCGCGGAGAGCTGCAGAGGAAAACTGGAGGGTGACGTCCGTCTGGTCAGGGCTGGCGAGACAGTCATGATCGACGACCTGATCATCGAGGCCATCCCGGCCTACAACGTCAGTAAGAAGTTCCATCCCAGGGAGGCAGGCGGACTAGGCTACGTGCTCACCGTGGACGGCACTCGCATCTACCACGCTGGCGATACCGATCCCATCCCGGAGATGGAAGGGTTAGAGGCGGACATCGCCCTGCTCCCTGTGAGTGGCGTCTACGTGGCCACAGCCGAGGAGGCGGTGGAGGCAGCCAACAAGGTCGGGCCCAAGATAGTGATTCCTATGCACTATGGGAGCATTGTGGGCTCCCGCGCCGATGCTGAGCGGTTCAAGGAGCTGTGGCCGGGTCAGGTGGTGATCAAGGAGGCCCAGCGTTCCTAGGTGTAGCCAACGTCCGGCTTTAGAGCATTCTGGGGTGTTGCCAACAGGGTCGTTGGGCTCGTGCACAGGGTAGTCTGCCAACGAGATCTTGCTCTTTCCCTCCCGGGGGGAGAACTCCGCGGACGGTCCTCACCACGTCGAATAACCCTATCCTGTCCCCCTTCTCCTCTCCCATCTCGAGCCCTGATGATCCAGAGGCGAAGCGCATTTGCCGGACTGACACCGAATCGTGGCACTGGCGGCGCGCACAACCGAAGAGGCGACTGTGTCTCCGCTGGACGAGGGCAGGGATAATCATGCCAGCGCAACCTGACCCATGAGAATGCGATTCCTTGGTCTGAGTCGCAACAACTTCCTGATTCTGCTTTCCATGCTCTTCTGGGGCAGCGGCGAGGGGATGTGGTTCTACGTGCAGCCGTTGTACCTGAAGAGCCTGGGAGCCAATTCTATGCAGATCGGCCTCGTGCTCTCCGTTGCGCCTGTCATGATGGTGCTGGGCTTCATACCGGGCGGCGTCCTCGCCGACAGGTACGGTCGCAGAAGGATCATCCTGGCCGCGAGCTGCGCGGGCACGGTGTCAGCCTTGTTGTTGGCCTTGGCCGGGGATTGGGGCCAGTCGATCATTGGCTTCGTCCTGTACTACGCCTCAGCGTGTGGGGTTCCCGCGATCCACGCCTACATCGCCCATTCCACTGAGCAAAAGGACCTCAACCGCGTTTTCAGCCTGGTCTATGCGGCCTTCTCTGTAGGGTTGATATTATTCCCGACAGTAGGGGGCTGGATAGCAGACCTGACAGGTTTCGCTCCTGTGCTTGTCGTCGCCGCCGCGTTCTATGCTCTCTCCACCCTGGCCGTCTTCTTCGCCGAGGAACAGCCGATAGAGCGTCGTTTGCCGGGCTCCGGCCTCGGTGATGTGCTATCAAATCGCCGTTTGCTGGTTTTCGCTTCGGTCGGCATCTTCGTTTTCCTGGCACTCCAGCTGGGGCAGCCGTTCGCACCCAACTA
>DATKVP010000340.1:0-2473 GCA_035530015.1 Anaerolineae bacterium
CCTGGCTATCCGTTGCCGGATCCTAGACTTTGCGCCCCTCCCTCAAGGGAAGGTTGCCTTTATCGGGATTCGTCGCCACAGATCTATTGTCGACTTACAGTAACAGAGCCCAAGAACGCCATCGCCGCCGAGACAAAAAAACCGGCTACGACTAGCCGGTTGCACCACTGGCTCCGCGCCGCTCAGGTGCCCAGACTGGAGCGACGCCTCTCAGCCTCTACGCCGATGGCGAACATGGTACCTCTATGATAAGCGATACGTATATTATACATCAACTTGGGCCAAGAAGCAAGCAGTTTGCCCCGTCGTTTGGTTAAGACTTGGTTTAGAAGAGGGGAGCCTACTGCATGGGCTCGTTGAGCGTCTCGCGGGGATACGTTCGCCGCTCAAAGAGGTAGCCGAAGCCGCGCACGTTAAGGATGTGGGCTGGTCGTCCAGGATCGGGCTCCATCTTCTGGCGCAGGTTGTGAATATGCACTTTCAGCAACTGGCGCGCTTCGTCTGCGGGACAATCATAACCGTGGACCTGTCGCACCAGACTGTGATAACTGAGCGGTCGCCCGGCGTTGTTGAGCAAACAACGCAGGATTCCGAACTCCGTCGGGGTCAAGTCAACCCTCTTCCCACGAAGCTTCACCTCATGCTGGAAGACGTTCACCGCCAGCACACCAGTGTCGAACTGTCCGGCATGGCCGGCGCGAGTCAAGCCGACCCGCCGCAGCAAGGCGTAGAGCTGAGAAAGGAACATCTCCTTGCTGAGGGGCTTGAGGAGGTGAGCGTCGCCTCCGGCGTTGAGGCTACTGGCCAGGGCCATTTCCTGACCTCTTTTCCCCAACACGAGCAAGGGAGCGACAGTTCGCCCCCTGATCTCGCCGCAAATCTCTTGCTCCCAGCCGTCCAACTCACCAAGGTTGACCACCACAGCGTCGGGGGTCTCTGTATCGAGGCACCGCAGTGCGGTGTGCCGGTCAAAAGCGCCGCGCGCCACAAGCTCCTTCTCCGCGTGAAGGAGCTTGTTCACGCTCTCGGCCCGTTTCTGATCCGAATCCACGACGAGAATCTTGATCAAGGGCCACCTTCCTCTCGATCGGAGGTCTGCGTCACGCCGGCGGAGCGTGACCGACACGGCGATCTGGTAGTGGTCTTGGCTGCTACTATAACCTCTTTCGGCGGACTTGTCCAGGACTTTGGCGGTTCAGGGTTGTGTTGAACCATTAGCGCCTCAGGCACACCTCCTCCCTCTTATGCCTACACCAGCCCAAGCGGTGCAGCGTTAGCTCTGAACTTCTCCCATCTTGACCACCCATGGCCTTTCCTCGCCCACGATCGACCCTCTCTGGCCTTCGGAGAAGGTCTATCATCCTCTGGCCTTCGGAGAAGGTCTATCATCAGACTTCCTCTCTCTTTATTCCATGCCCTCGACGCGGCATCCTTTCCCCACCACCCGGATGGTGCTACAATGAAGGTGGCCCCTAGCCAGGAGGCATTGGCGCCCGGATAGAACGAGGGTCTGTCCCAGGGCGCCGGCAGTGTGGGAGTAGGTGACCGCAAGGCTGATGTTTCTCTGCGACGGTGTCGTCGCGTCCTCCGTCGCAGGATCTCAGCACTGCTACTTCAGCGAGGTACAGCTATGGAGAAGAGGATTGACCAACGCTCGTTGAGAGCATTCGTGGCGGATCTGCTTCACGAGATGGGCGTGCCTGCCCAGGATGCCCAGGTGACCGCGGACGTGTTAGTGTCGGCTGACCTGCGAGGCATCGACTCGCACGGGGTGGCCCGCAGCAGGAGGTACGTGCAGGGTCTCCGAGACGGAGTGATGGTGGCTGGTGCGGATATCCGCGTCGTGCACGAGACACCGGTCACCGCTCTCCTGGATGGAGGTGCCGGGCTGGGACAGGTGGTAGGCGTCAAGGCCATGCGGCTGGCTATACACAAAGCCCAGCAGGTCGGCGCCGGGTTCGTTGCAGTACGGAACAGCAACCACTACGGCATAGCGGGCTATTACTCCATGATGGCCTTGGAGGAGGGGTTGATCGGCATCTCCATGACGAACGCTGCGACTCTGGTGGTGCCAACGTTTGGGAAGGATGCGGTCTTGGGGACCAACCCCATGAGCATAGCGGTGCCGGCGGGGAAGGAACGCCCCTTCGTCCTGGACATGGCCACCAGCGTCATCACCAGGGGAAAGCTGGAGGAATACGAGCGGCATGAGGATCCGCTGCCCCAAGGTTGGGCGACGGACAGCAGTGGAGTGCCTACCGCAGATGCTCACGAGGTGCTTCACAATCTGAAGGACCGCCTGGGCGGGGGAATACTCCCCCTTGGTGGCGCTGGCGAGCAGATGGGCGGGCACAAGGGGTATGGTTTGGCTCTGCTCGTCGATATCCTCTGTGGCGTGCTGCCAGGCGCGGCGTACGCTACGGGTGTGTATCCCAAGGATGAGTCTGGCAAGCCTCTACCTTCCAACATAGGT
>DATKVP010000341.1:0-3041 GCA_035530015.1 Anaerolineae bacterium
GAGGCCATGGCTTGTGGCACCGCGACGATAGCTACGGACGTGGGGAGCGACGGAGAGGCACTCGCAGGCGCTGGCATCGTGATCGATCCCCGTGATCTCCGGGGCCAGCTCAGTCTGGCGTTGAAGATCCTGATGGAGAACCGTGGCCTTCGACACTCTCTCGGTAGAGAGGCAAGACGCAGGATCGTGTCCCGCTACTCCCTTCAGCATAACACGGACCAAATCTTGCAGCTGTACGGACGGCTGTTGATGGTCGGTGATTGACAGTCAGAGCCCCTCAGCCACAGCCCCACACGGCGAGAAGGCAGAAAGGGCAGGCAGACGATGAGAATCATCATCCCCATGGCAGGACTCGGAACGAGACTCAGGCCCCACACCCACACCAAGCCCAAGCCTCTCCTGAATGTCGCAGGAAAGACCGTCCTAGATCACGTGCTTGACAAGCTGGAGGGGTTGCACATCGAGGAAGTTGTGTTCATCGTTGGACATCTTGGTGATCAGATCCGGCAACACGTCGAAGCCCACTACGATTTTCCTACCAGCTACATCGAGCAGCATGAACTGAAGGGCCAGGCGCACGCGCTTTACCTGGCACGGGAGCACCTGGTGGGAACCGTCTTCATCATCTTCGTGGACACCATCTTCGATGCCGACCTCGCTTTCCTCGAGAACGTATCCTCAGATGGCGTCATCTTTGTGAAAGAGGTTGAGGATCCCAGTCGCTTCGGGGTGGTGACCATCGAAGACGGGTACATCACTGGTTTCGTGGAGAAGCCCGATGAACCGGTATCCAATCTCGCCATCGTGGGACTGTACTACATCAGAAACTCGCCCCTACTCTTGGAGTGCATGGAGACTGTCCTGATGGGAGGCATACAGACGAAGGGGGAATACTATCTGGCAGATGCCCTCCAGCTCATGGTTGATCGGGGAGCGAAGCTCGAGCCCGGCACCGTCCAGGTCTGGGCCGACTGTGGGAAGCCGGAGACTCTATTGGCCGCCAACCGCTACCTGCTCAACCAGAGCGGAGGCCCCCACGGAAACACCTCCAACTCGGTGATCGTGCCCCCCGTCCACATATCGTCTTCCGCTTCCATCACCGACTCGATCATCGGCCCGTACGTGTCCGTAGCCGGAGAGGTGCAGATCACTCGCTCCATAGTCAGCGACTCGATCATAGATCAGGGCGCTCGCATCGACAGCGCCATACTCAAGGAGTCGCTTGTGGGAGACCGAGCCGAGATCGAAGGTCGGCCCAGCGTAGTGGACATCGGGGATGACTCCAGGCTAGACCTGGGGTGAGCGAAGATGGAGGAGAGGCTTCACGTCGAGTGTTATTCGGGCAGCCGGCACGCCGAGCGCCCGATCTCCTTTGACTACCTCGGCCATAAACACGTGGTCGAGGTCGTGGTCAAAGCATGGCGAAGTCCTACAGCACTGCATTTCCGCGTCAAAACACAGGAGGACGAGAGCTTTGAGTTGACATACGATGAGATAGCTGATGAGTGGAGCATACTTGATCCGGCGCCAATGCCGTCAGAGTATAAGGAAAGAGGAGAACCATGAGAGAAGTCCTCGCAGCGAGGGTGCGCTCCGTACCGCCTTCCGGGATCAGGAAGTTCTTCGATGTTATCGCCACCATGGACGACGTGATCTCCCTGGGAGTTGGAGAGCCTGACTTTGTGACGCCTGCCCACATCACGCAGGCCGGAATACGTTCACTTGAGAGAGGAGAGACAGGCTACACTTCCAACGCAGGTGTGCTCGAGCTGAGGAAGGAACTGTCGAAACATCTGGCAAGACTGTACGGGTTGGAGTACGATCCAGCCGAGGAACTCCTGATCACCGTCGGTGTATCCGAGGCGCTCGCCCTGGCACTGCTGGCCGTGGTCGAGCCCGGCGAAGAGGTCATAGTCCCCGAGCCTTGCTTTGTCTCCTACAAACCCGGCGTGATCTTTGCGGGTGGGATACCGGTGACGGTCGAGGCCACGGTGGAGAACGGGTTCCAAATCACAGCAGAGGACATCGAGAAGAAGATCACTCCCAAGACCAAGGCCCTTCTCATCGGGTATCCCAACAACCCCACTGGCGCGGTGATGAGTAGGGAGAAACTGTCGGAGATAGCCGCCCTGGCAGAGAAGCACGACCTCGTCGTTCTTTCCGACGAGATTTATGATCGTCTCGTATACGGCGTCGAGCACGTGTGTTTCTCCTCTCTGCCCAATATGCGCGAGAGAACCATCCTGTTGAGTGGTTTCTCGAAGACGTACGCCATGACGGGTTGGCGTCTGGGCTACGCCGCGGCGCCAGAGAACCTGCTCGCTGGCTTGCGGAAGGCGCACCAGTACATCATCATGTGCGCTCCCACCATGGCACAGGTGGCAGGCATCGAGGCTCTGCAACACGGTGAGGATGCAGTCCAGGAGATGCTTCACGAGTACGACGCGCGACGACGAGTCATCGTCGATGGTCTCAACACCATCGGCATGCCGTGCTTCGAGCCAAAAGGAGCATTCTACGCCTTTCCTTCCATCCAGAACACGTCGTTGAGTTCCGAAGAGTTCTCGGAGAAGCTGCTCTACGATAAGAAGGTGGCAGTGGTACCCGGCACAGCTTTCGGTGAGAGCGGGGAGGGCTTCGTCCGTTGCGCCTATGCAACGTCGCTGGTGGAAATCGAGGAGGCCCTCAGCCGGATGGAGGACTTCGTAGAGCAACACCGTAGATGAGTCAAGGCAGCGCACATCCTATCCGTGCACACTTGCGCCTTCAACCTCTTGAGGCCAGAATGATGCGGAGATGATACAAGTCCACGTGGAAACCATGGCCCACGGCGGCAGCGCTCTGGCCCGCCACGAGGGCAAGGTGGTGTTCATACCGTACGTCTTGCCCGGCGAGGAAGTGCTGGTCGAGGTGACAGAGGAGAGAGCCAGGTACGCGCGCGGCCGCCCTGTCGAGATCAAGACACCCTCCGCGGATCGGGTCGAACCGCGGTGCTCGCACTTCGGCACTTGCGGCGGCTGTCACTGGCAGCACATCGCCTA
>DATKVP010000342.1:0-3428 GCA_035530015.1 Anaerolineae bacterium
AGCCAACGTGGTGGGTGATTTCGATCTGGATGCAGAGGAGCAGGATGTCCTCACAACGATCAAGGCTGATTCGGTCACTGAACTTGCGCGCAAGCTGCACACGTGGATGGTGCAGAGGCCAGGGAGTAACGGACACCACCAAGCACGGAGGCCCCGGCTGGCTGTACACAGGCTGTTCCTGGAGCCTACCGACTAGGGTTGTTGCAGCACGGCGAGCCAGATGCTGCTTCGCACGCTCCTGCTTCATGCGAGGCAACCACAAAAGGGTTCACGTGCTAGTATTGAGCGCCGAGCCACGACATCTGTGGGGCGTGTCGGCGCTTTGTGGCATTTGACAGTCGGAGAGACGGAGCACATGGAGGGTCACGATTTCAGGGCCGCGGATGAGGCTGGCCGGAGAATACTTGTGGTCGACGACGAGCAGATCATTCTCGATCTCTTGAAGCGAGTCTTGAGTCGAGAGGGATACAAGGTCTCGACCGCGCTCTGCTCCGATGACGCAGTGATCGAGGTCTGCAACAGGACATATGACCTGGCTATCACCGATGTGGACCTGTACCGTTCTGATGGTCACGAGTTGATGACAGCGATCGGACAGGCAAGCCCTGACACCGCGATTGTGATCATGACGACCAATGCGGAGGACCGGACCGTGCGCTTTGCCCGGGAGTACGCGCAGGGGCTGCTGGAGAAGCCATTCGCCCTGGATGAATTGCTGACCACGGTGCGAACTGCTCTGGAATCGCGGGTCGAGGACGCGCAACGAAGCGAGGCGTCATCGTCGCTGAGCTCGCGTCTCCAGGCGGGAGTGCAGGCGTGAACGAGAGCCTGAGTGTCCTCGTTGTGGACGATGACTGGCCGATGGCCAAGACGCTGGTTGACGTCTTGAAGCTCAAGGGGTTCAAGGCCGAGGCCGCTTGCTCTGGGCCGGGTGCGCTTGAGATGGTGGGGAGCGACCAGTTCGATTGCGTCCTGACAGACGTCAAGATGCCAGTCGTGAATGGAGTGGAACTGCTGAGGTCCATCAAGGCCGGGCGGCCTCATCTGCCGGTCTTGTTGATGACCGCATACGCTCCCGGAGACTTGGTTCACGAGGGGTTGAGAGAAGGTGCCATAGCCAGCTTCACGAAGCCCCTTGATATCGATCTCCTGGTCTGGTTTCTATCAGAGTTGAGCGGCCCGCGGGCGATAGTGATCGTCGATGAGGATTCCCCGAGCTGGGGGACGGCGGAAAAAGCCCTGGAGCAGCGCGGTTTTGCAGTGAAGACAGTTCGTGAGCCCGGCGGTTTGATGCAGGCGCTGAAGCCGCGCGGACAAGTGGTGTTTCTGGGTCCCAAGCTGAACGGTTGTTCGGGTTTGGAGTTGTTGAAGCAGATCAGGAAGCAGTATGAAACCCTGCCGGTCGTACTGACATTCGATGGGCAGGAGGAAGCATCTTCCAAAGTGGAAAGAGCGCGGCGGCTCACCGCGGATGCGTGCTTGCGAAAACCCTTCGAGACGGATGAACTGCTAGAGATATTGGCGGATATCAGGCGGAGAGAACTGGCCGCGCTTCTTCGACGCCGCCCCGGCACACTGGTGCACCAGAATGACTAGCGTGATGAGACTATGAGTTGTGTGAGTTGTGATACTGTCTTTCGCGCCGATGACATCTCATCGTTAGACGACTGTATCTGTCACCGGAGCGGACCGCAGAGTATTTGGACTTCGAGCAGATCGCTGCTGTCGGTCAGTCCAGACAGACTCGAAGTAGACCAATGGAGGAGAGAGTGGACATCATTCGAGTGGCTACGCGGTCTAGGCCGACAGCAGTAGCCGGGGCCATCGCTGCCTCAGTGCGACAGACCAACGAGGCTAGAGTTCAGGCTATAGGTCCCATGGCGGTCAACCAGGCGATGAAGGCGATAGCAGTGGCTCGATCCTATCTGGAAGTAGATGGTCTAGCGATTGTCTGCGTACCGAGTTTCATCGAAGTATCAGTCGACGATGGCACACGCACGGCGATGAGGTTCCATGTAGAGCCGCGTTGACGATATTGTCCACTGCGCCGAGGGGAGGCAGGTTATCGAAGGCCACCGATGGGTGCGGCAGGACATGTTCGGCGGGTCCCGTTCCTTCCGCGCACCGGACTGCATGGGGACAGCGTGAAGGCTCTATTGGCGCAGCCCCGGTATCCTCTCGCGTAGTTCGGCTATGACCCGGGTGGCATGCCGACGTGCAATGCCTTTCGTGGCTGCGTCAGTCTTCGGCTTGTTGTGATCGTGGAGGGTGCCCTGACCGTACTTCTCTGCGTAGGATGGCGGCAGCTGGTTCGGAAACTCCTGCTCGCTCATCATCCCATATGCTAGGGTCCACGCTCTGGGCATGACGTCTACCTCGTAGCCCCCGCCCCCGAGAGCTACCCACCGCGGCGCCAATCCCTTGATCGCGCGCACGACCTGCGTGTATCCCTGTGTGGTCACCGTGAGATGGCCCAATGGGTCCAGGAAATGCGTGTCTATCCCCAGTTGGCGGACCACAATGTCGGGCTGGAACCACCTGAGCAGCGGCGGGACCACTTGCTCGAAAACCCAGACGTAGGTCTCGTCGTCGGTATACGGGGCCAGTGGCACGTTGACGGCGAACCCCTGGCCGACGCCGCTCCCAGTCTCGTTCACGAAGCCAGTTCCCGGGAAGATGAAGTGCCCCGATTCGTGGATCGACACCGTCAATACCCTGTCGGTATCGTAGAACGCTTCCTGGACTCCGTCCCCGTGGTGGACGTCTATGTCTACATAGACCACCCTGAGCCCCCGCGCCAGCATGTGGTGGATGATCACGGCCAGATCGTTGAAGATGCAGAAACCGGAGGCGTGGTTGGCGCGGGCATGGTGCATTCCTCCGGCTGGGCTGAAGGCCACGTCGACTTCTCCACTGGTCACCAGTTCCATTGCTCGTAGTGCGGCCCCGACCTTCCAGGCGGCGATGTCGTACATCCCTTCGAAGACGGGATTGTCTCCTGGCCCGAAGTTGTAGTGGCTGGGGGTGTAGCCTCCCTCCCCGCGGCTGAGGCCGTGCACCGCGTCTACATACTCCTCGGTGTGGAAAAGCAGCAAGTCCTCTCGGGTAGCGAGTCTAGGAGGCAGCAATCGCGACTGCTGACCATCGAAGGCCTGATAGGCGTTCAGCAACTCATAGGCTCTTTGAAGTCGTTCGGGTTTCAGAGGATGGCTTTGGCCGTGCCCGAGTTGCCATAACTCTTCTGCAAGTACCACAGCAGCTTTGGTCATACACCCCCCTCGTTCGGGACGCCGGGCGGTTTTACCCAGTGTGGTTACTCACCCATGATCTGCAGGATCAGCCTTCGGTCATGGGGCCTGACATCGAAGTCGACGAACACGATCTGCTGCCATGTGCCGAGCGTGAGCTGCTTGTTGACGAAGGGCACC
>DATKVP010000343.1:0-2323 GCA_035530015.1 Anaerolineae bacterium
GCCCATGAGTGCGAAGCCCAGGGCGAGACCACTGCCCCTGACCGTCAGCAGGCGGTCTCCTGGCACAACCTCGTATTCCCTCAGAGTCGCCTCGGGCAGAGTGATGTACCCTTCCTCCTCTATGCTCGTCCAGCAGAAAGATCTGCCCTCCACTCTGACCACTCTGGCCTGGGGCATCTGGAAAGTGCGGAGGCGGGGAAACCTGCTCAGTGCCGCCGCCAGGGGCGACCCGGCCAGGAGTCCTGGGGTACTTACAGCAAAGCCGCCAGATCGGCGGCTTCCGCTCATAATGATGACCTTCTCCCACTGCTTGAGGCCGTATTCGTCCCTGGCCTCCTGTGGAATGAAGATTCTTCCCCCTTCGCTCACCTTCGACCAACCGAATACGTATTTTCCCCCTCTGACGAGGTGCGGCATCTTCCAACTCTCTCCACGATTTCTTCGTGCACCCGAACGTCGTGCTCGGTCTCCCTCATCTCTCAACCCCGGACCAGATGTCAGGACTGCGCCCAGCGCACCGATGAGGTCCAAGATCCCAACAGCAAGACAGAAACGCGCTGCGAACAGATTGTAGCACGAGAAGGCGCATGTTTCCACCACCATGGCCCAGCAGCGACGCGGAGTACCCCAAACTGATCACCTTCGTGTCAGCCGCGCGCCGTGCGTCTATGGCATCGGGTTCCTGCCCCGCCTGGAGTGAGCGCCTGAGGCCGAGCTACATAGGCACGACGAGCGAACTAATGTACCCTGGTGACGTCGCGTCCCACACCACGGTAGCAGAGCGACTTGGGTTCATATGGCTCTGGTGAGACATGGTGACACTTCAACTGAACACTCTCGCGATTGCAGCCGGCGGAATCCAAACAGCCGGGAAACGGGGGCCATCAGAGACACACCTATCCAATCGCCACCCCGGTGGTCTCGTCGCTGGTCAGATGAGGCAGTTTGCTGGCTTATGGGTTCTCCAACACCTCTATCAAAACCGTCAGATCCATCCGACGGCCGTCTAGGGTCAAGGGACCCGAGACGATCTCCTCAGGCCGCAACTCACGTTCCACGTCGAAAAGGGTGTCTTCTCCGGACCAGTAATCGTCATCCCGGATAAGCCCACGGATGGTTAGTTTGTCGTCGGCACCCAACTCAACTATGACGTAGTTGTGGTCGGGACCATGGAAATATGGCGCATACGCCTGTAAGCCATCCCGATACGGCTCCCACCCGGTGCGAATCACATCGAATATGTCCTCCTGAATTCTCATCTCGCTGTTAGGCTGTAGCCATACGCCATAGCAGTGGGCTACCATCCAAAAGAAGCAATGCGCCCCATCAAAAGCAACCCCTTCTGTGTCGCTGCTGGAAAAAGCCCGGAAAGCGCCTGAGATGGAACCCTGTTCGTATGGGCCGCCGCGGGCGAACATAAAGCCTGTATACTCGTCCCTACCGATGTTATCGTGGGTTGTGAGCCGCTCGAAGGTGACGCGCACGGTGCGCGGGCACGCTTCGCCCTCCCAGTAGACCGTGTTGCTACGAGGCGATTCCCGGTCGGGGGAGAGTGTGCGGCCACTATAGGCGGTCATCTGGAACTCCATCCTCTCACCACAGAGTGGCACCAAGTACCCGACGGAGTGAGAGTACCTATCATTGTCCAGGGCGAAGACGTAGGTGTCATTGAGATACACTCTGAAACCACCAATGCTCTCTCTTTCGCCCCCCCATGTCCACAGCAACCGATGATCACCCCCGCCATGGAGCAGCGAGAGATTCGGCGGCGGGAAGGCCGCTTCCTCGCACGAGGGAGAACAGATGCGATACGCGACCTGGAAGGAGTGCGCCTCGTCTCCCCCTGCGGACGAAACGGTGATCACATGGCCATCCCAGTCCGAGGGCGAGTGGAACTCCAAAGTCTCACCCAGATGATAGGGTTCGTCTTCAGTGGATATTGAGGCCAAGCACCGGGCCTGCAGTTGCAGCGGCTCACCGCTGGGTACCAGGACGTGTCGGCTATGTGCCCCACCCAGGTATTCGGCGATATCCCACCGCCCCCGCCCCAGGGGGTCAAAGGGCCCGTAGCGCTCCATAGCCCCGCCCGCGAGACTGGCATAGCACCAGACCTCGTCATAGTCGTGGCCCACCTCAAACTCCAGGGCCTGGAACTCGACGGGCAGCTCCATCCTCCTATACTCCTCCAGAAAAAGGGAGGGGTCGACTCCGCTCAAGAAGTCTGCTGGGCCCTCCAGGTCGTCAGGGATGCCATCGTCGTCGGCGTCTTCTCCGCCTCCCGGAGGCGGACAACCTGCGTGCTCAGGGAGGCCCGGTTCATCGG
>DATKVP010000344.1:0-4389 GCA_035530015.1 Anaerolineae bacterium
ACAACCCCATCGTGGCTGAGATCGTCGGCGAACGAGCCAATGTGGAGGTGGAGATCGCGCCGCATCCTCAGGAGATGGGAGCGTTTGGGGCGGCGATCTTTGCGGCGGAATCAGCGACGACGAAAGCTGGAGAAGGAAGCAAACTATCAGCAGCGAGGAGGTAGCGAGGGAATGACTACTTTGCCCAAGGAGATCAAGAGCTGGCAGATGGGGCAACCCACTGTCAGAGATAGGGAGACCGGGGAGGTTACGCCTGGCAAGCTAGAGAGAACCAGCATTCCTGTCCCGGAACTGAAGTCAGGCGAGGTATTGGTGGAGATCGCCGGGTGCGGAGTCTGTCACACGGACCTGGGGTATTTCTACGACGGCGTGCCCACAGTGACCAAGCCACCCTTGACGTTGGGCCACGAGATCAGCGGTGTGGTGGTGGCTGGAGAAGAGGGGTGGATCGGCAAGGAGGTGGTCATCCCTGCGGTGATGCCTTGCCGGAACTGCCCGATCTGCGACATGGGGCGCGGCAACAGGTGTTTGGCGCAGAAGATGCCCGGCAACAGCCTGGACGTCTATGGTGGTTTTTCAAGCCACATCGCGGTGCCGGCTCAGGACCTGTGTCCTGTGGAGGATCGGAAGGGGATGCCGCTCGAGTGGCTGGCCGTGGTAGCCGATGCGGTGACGAGCCCGTACCAGGCGGCGGTTCGCGCAGAGGTGCAGGAAGGCGATAGGTGCATCATCCTGGGAGTGACTGGCGGTCTTGGGGTGTTCATGTCACAGGTCTTGAAGGCCATGGGCGCGGACGTCGTGGTGGGCATCGCACGTCATCCGGATAAGCTCCAGCGGGCGCTGGAGTACGGGACTGACTACGTAATAAACTCCACCGACAAGAGCGCCAAGGACATCCGCAACGAGTTTCGCGGCCTGTGCAAGGAGAACGGCTTGCCCTCCAACTGGGGTTGGAAGATCTTCGAGATGACCGGAGCCAGGCCTGCTCAGGAGATCGCATTGGCTCTGCTGGGGTTCGTCGGCAAGCTGGTGTGGGTCGGTTTCGCTACCAACGTCAACGAGTACTCGCTGTCCAGGCTGATGGCGTTCGATGCCGAGATCATCGGCACCTGGGGCTGTCTGCCGGAGTACTACCCCACGGTGTTGCAGATGGTGCTGGATGGCAGGGTGCAGTTGGAGCCCTTTGTGGAGACGCGCCCCATGAGTCAGATCGAGGAGGTCTTTGAGGAGGCGCACTCCACGACTCTGATGAGAAGGATCGTTCTGACGCCCGATTTCTAGAGGGCCGCGCCTAAGGGAGCCGCCCATGTTGGACAGGCGCGGACGGGCTGGTGTATGATGCGCCTCAAGCAAGCCTGGATCATGCTCTAGCTGGTGGCCGTGTGGCATACGTTGCACGTGTTAGGGTTCAGTTGGTCCCTGGCTAGGTAAGCGCATTGCATGGAAAGGGGGTGGTTGACGAAGCCTAGGACGACGCTGGCTGAAGTCTGGTAGGTCGGATTGTCGTACATACAGCAAAGGAGGAAAAGACGTGAAGAAGATAGCTCTTGCTGCATTGACCATCTTCGCCCTGCTGGCGGTGACCATCTCAGCTTGTGGGACGCCTGCGCCGCCTCCAACGCCGACATCACCACCTGCGGCCGCGCCGACACCGGTGGCAGAGGCCACGCCTATTCCCGAGCCGGTGATAGGCACCACATACAAGATCGGCTTTGCCCCGGCGGTGACCGGTGGTGGGTCGTTCCTGGGAGTGCCCGAGCGCAACGTCGCTGAGATCATCCAGGCTAGCCTCGACGAAGCTGGCGGCGTGACCGGCCCCGATGGTGTGATCCACGAGGTCGAGCTCATCGTCGGCGACACCGAGAGCAACCCCGACGTCGCAGCCAGCCTGGCCCGACGGTACATTGATGAGGACGAGGTGGTGGCTCTGGTCATGGGTAGCCTGACCCCGATCAGCCTGGCCATCTCCGCGGTGGCTATGGAGGCCGAGGTGCCGTATGTCTCCATGGCTTCTGCGGGCGTCATCGTCAAGAATCCTGACACCGGAGAGGTCTATCACTGGGTCTTCAAGAGTCCCCAGGGGAATCTCGAGGTGGCCCAATGGCAGGTGGAGCGTCTGACGGCCATGGGCGCGGAGAAGGTGTGCTACATGTACGAGAACACCGGCTACGGCAAGGACTGCTTCAACAACTCGTCCGCTCAGCTGACGGCGGCCGGTTTCGAGAACGTGTTCGAGGGCAGCTTCGAGCGCACGGATAGCGAGTTCCCGCAGGTCCCTGGAATCGAGGCTGCCGGTTGTGACGTGGTGATCATCGGCGCCATCCCGCCAGGAGCGGCCAACGCCCACGTGGCGATTCGCACGGCGTTGCCGGAGCTCCCCATCATGCACGGTCACGGTGTCTGCGTGGCGGACTTCATCACGGTCGGTGGTGAGCCCATGGAAGGGGCGGAAATGCCTTGCAGTGCGGTGATCATCGCCGAGGATGTGCCGGCGGACGACCCGCAGAAGGAAGTCTTCATGGGCTTCAAATCGGCGTATGAGGAATACACGGGAGAGCCGGTGAGCACCTTCGGCGGCCACGGTTGGGATGCCCTATACTGGGTCGTCGAGGCGTTGGAGACCCTGCCCGAGGGCTTGAGCCTGGCGGAGCAGCGCTCTGCGATCCGCGACTACATCGAGACCAACATCGTGGATTGGCCAGGGACGGCGGGCATATTCACCCTCTCGCCAGAGGACCACGCCGGCCTTGACTACACCTCCTTCACCTGGTTCATTGTAGAGGATCAGGAGTTCGTGCCCTTCCCGCAAGAGGATTGGTAGACGCACAACGGAGTCCGGGGACTGAGGCCTTGGCCTCAGTCCCCCTTTTCCCGTAGCGCGGGGGAGCAAGTATGCAGAGATACCTTGGCACCAAGTCCGTAAAGATGGCTCTGACTGTGGCTGCCGCGATTCTCCTAGTGGCCATTATTGCGCTGCTCGGCTACCGCAACAACTACGGCCCTAAGGCCTTTGCGCAATGGACGATGGATGGCATTCGGGGAGGAAGCATCTACGCGCTGGTGGGGCTGGGGTTCGTGATCATTCACAGCGTGACAGGGGTGATCAACTTCGCCCAGGGCGAGTTCGTCATGCTGGGAGCTATGCTCTGTGCGAGCATATTCGAGCTGGACCTTCCGCTTCCGCCAGCGGTCAAGCTTGTGGTGGCCATTGTCGCGTCCGTGATCATAGTCACTCTGGTGGGCATACTCTTGGAGAGAGGGGCCATCTACCCGGCCCGCGGTGCCGGTGTGGTCACGCTGATCATCATCACTATTGGCGCCACCATCGCCATCAGGGCGACCGCCCTGATCATCTGGGGAACGCGCGCCAAGATCGTGCCTGCTTTCACCAACCTGCACCAGAACGACCTCATCTTTCGCCCCTTTGGGCTGACCCTGGGCGCCCAGAGCCTGTGGATCTGGGGCACAGTCGCGCTGGTGCTCTGCGCCTTGTTGTACTTCTTCGAGAGGACGATCATGGGCAAGGCGCTGCGCGCTTGCGCGGTCAACAGGCGTGCTGCTGAGTTGATGGGTATCAACCCCAGCCGAATGTCGCTGCTGTCGTTCGCCATGGCGGCTGCACTGGGGGCCATCGGTGGTGTGGTCTTCGGGCCCGTGATCAGGCCGCAGTATGACATGGGGTTGGTCTTCGGCCTCAAAGGTTTTGTTGCGGCCATCATGGCCGGTATGGTCAGCCCTTTGGGCGCTGTCCTGGGAGGCCTGATCACCGGCGTGGCGGAGAACGTCGGCGCGGGCGTCACGGGGTTGTACGGGTACAAAGACTTGATCGCCTTCGTCATCCTGATCCTGGTCTTGCTTCTCAGGCCCCAGGGCCTGATCGGCGGCGAAGAGCGCGGTGTTGAGCAGTCCTAGGGGGTGGATGGATGTCTGAGGAGAAGGGTTGGGCCAAGCACTCAAACATCGTGGGAATCGTCGCCTTCGCCACCCTGGTGGTCGCCCTTGGCCTGGTCGAGACATTCCAGCCCTTTGGGTTTCGGTTCCGTGACTTCACCGGGGGCATGGTGACTTTCGACACGCTGATCCGGATCGGCATTCTGACCATTGTGGTGGTGGGTCTTAACCTGTTGATGGGCTATGCTGGCCAGATCTCGCTGGGCCAGGCTGCATTCTACGGCGTTGGGGCCTACGTGTCGGCCATCATGTCGACCTTGGCCTCCCGGCACGAGGTGCTACCCGGGATATCAGACGCGTGGTGGTGGCCCTGGCTGGCGATACTGGTGGCCATGCTGGTGACGGGGGCGTTTGCCTACGCCATAGGAAGACCCATTCTGAGGCTGAGAGGCAACTACCTCGCCATGGCGACGCTGGGATTGGGCGTCGTGATGTACA
>DATKVP010000345.1:0-4926 GCA_035530015.1 Anaerolineae bacterium
GAAGGTTGGACTGGTGATCGGCGTCCTGACCCCCAGCGCGCGGCCTATGGCCTGGATGAGCGACGTCTTCCCGGTGCCTAGCTCCCCCTCCAGGCAGATGACTTCCTGACCATCCAGCAGGCGGCCGAGCACTCTGCCGAGGTCCTGAGTCTCCGCTAGGCTGTGGCTGACTAAGGTCAGCGTTTCGTCCTCCACCTGGGGGGTCTCCTGTCGACAGCACAGAAAGGTTAGCGGAATTATATCGGCTTTATGGGGGGCCAACAAGTGCCTTGTGCGGGGATCTGAGAGGCCGACGTTACGCGTCTTGACAGGCCTACCAAGTCCCGGCGGGTCAGAGGGTTAGTCATATGGGGGCAACTGTGATACTATTCGCACACCATGCGTTGCCTGATCGTGTCCGACATACATGGGAACCTGGCGGCCTTTGACGCGGTGCTGGCCGACGCGGACCTGAAGAGCATAGATCGTATCTGGTGCCTGGGAGACGTGGTGGGGTATGGCCCCTCTCCTAACCGGTGCATTGATCGGCTGCTGGAGTTCTCGGAGTACGTCTGCGTTGCGGGTAACCACGATTGGGCTGCCATAAGCAGGATCAGCATTGCGGAGTTCAACCCCAGCGCTCAGGAGGCGTGCCGGTGGACCAGCCAGCAGATGGGCGAGGATAACACCGCTTTTCTGTCGAGACTGCCCACGCTTCTCGTGGAGGGTGACTGCACACTGGTCCATGGTAGTCCTCGGGAGCCGATATGGGAGTACATCATCTACCCCTCCACGGCCCAGCTCAACTTCCAGTTCTTCGACACGCAGCTCTGCTTCGTCGGTCACACTCATGCGCCTGCCACATTCCGTGAAGAGACCGCCACTCGAAAGTTCGAGATCAGCATTCCAGTCCCGGGTCAGTCGATTCGCATAGATGATGAGCGGATGATCATCAACCCTGGCAGCGTGGGACAGCCCCGGGATGGTGACCCCGACGCAGCGTACATGATCTTCGAGCCTGGATCGAAGACCCTGGAGTACCACAGGGTCCCCTACGACATCACCGCGACGCAGCAGTTGATGATGGAGAAGGGTTTGCCAGAGAGCCTGATCAGCCGGCTGAGCTTCGGCTGGTAGCTGGATGCAGGGAACCCTTGGGGCTCCGCCAGCGTCTTAGGAGTAGATACTAGGTTGGGAGGAAAACAGAGATGCTTAGAAGAGCTGTCTTGCTGATCCTTATTCTCACACTCGCGTCGGTTTCGGTTGGCTGCGGCATGGCAGCCCCGGCACCCCCTTCCCTGGAGAGAGAAGCCGAGATGACTGGCGATTTCGTGCCAGTTCCGGCGCCTCAGGCTCCTGCTATGGAAGAGCGGGCTGCGGGTGTCGGGGCGGCACAAGACATGACCGTCTGGGCTACAGAGGGCGTGGCCGATGATCGTATGATCGTGCGCACGGGCAGCCTGGCACTGGTCGTGGAGGACACCGAAGAGGCGCTCCAAGCCATCGAGCGCCTGGCCAAGGAGTTGGGGGGCTACATCTCCAACCTCCAAAGCTGGCGACAGGATGACCAGCTGGCCGCGACAGTCACCGTGCGCGTTCCCGCAGAGTCGTTTGACCAGGCCAGGGAGCGCATCAAGGACCTCGCCACAGAGGTGGAGAACGAGAACGTCTCAGGGCAGGACGTCACCGAGGAGTACGTTGATCTGGGGGCGCGTCTGAACAACCTGGAGGTGGCCGAGGAGGAGCTGCTGGAGTTGCTGGCCTCGGCTCAGGAGACCCACAAGGACGCCGAGAGCATACTCGCCATCTACCGGGAGATAACCAACGTCAGGCAACAGATCGAGCAGATCAAGGGCAGAATGCAGTACCTGGAGAGTGCTTCAGATCTGGCCACCATGACCATCAGCATCACTCCGGAGGAGATTGAGGAGCCCGTGGTGGAGCCGGGCTGGGAGCCGCTGAAGCAGGCCAGGGAGGCACTGCGTACCCTCGTTAATGCTCTCAAGGCTCTGGCCGACATTCTCATCTGGGTGATCCTATTCTTCCTGCCACTGGCGGCCATTCTGTCGCTGCCGCTCGTGCTGCTGTGGCTGGTTTGGTACCTGCGGAGGCGTCGCAAGAGGCGCTCGGAGTCGAAATAGGTAGGACACGGGCTAGTTAGGACAGGCACAATGAAGGGGCGCGGCCGGAGCCACGCCCCTTTCACGTTGATTGGATCGTTATTCGCCTCTCTCGTCCACCGTTCCGTTCTGTTGCCCTGACAGGTCGGCGTACGTGCCGAACCAATCGAGAAGCTCCTCGGCCCTACGTTCCCTCTGTCGCTGCCTGTCTCTCTCACGGTAGGCGTCCATCCTGGCGAATACCTCCTCCTGAACCTGGCGAGGATGGTGCACCCAGGAGAAGGTGAACGAGGCATCTCTGCCGGCGGTTTCGATGACTACGTTCCCGTAGTCGAGCAGATTGGCGACGGGGCCAGGGATCTCATACCCGATATCCTGTATCATGGACAGGTTGGCTTCCCTCCGCTCCTCGCGCAAGCCCAGAGGCAGTCTCTCCACGTCGATGATGCGATCATCGGTCAGTTGGTAAATGTCGTTTCTCCAGTCCTCGTACCTGAACCAGATGAGGAACAGGCCCAGTGTACCCCCCAGGACTAGATCTCCCCATAAGAGGCTCACGAAGCGTGGTGGTGGGGCGATCAGGCCTCCCTGCACCGCGATGCCCAGCTGGATCAGCACGAATAAGAGGATGATGGGGCCAGCCGTCCTGTCGATCAGCCTGAACCAGTGTTTTCGCCAGGTCACGACCCCGTTTTCCTCGATTCGCATCCGCGGCACGAAGTAGCTCCGTATCCTGCTGAGCAGGTCTCTGGGGAGAGATACCTCGTCACTGGTGACCTGGGGTGTCCCGGGGGCCGCAGTGGCTGCTGCGCGCTCAGGTTCGACCGTGGGTAGGGCCTGCTCTTCCGTCTGCCCCATCTCCACCTGCAGTCTGCGGCGGATGGTGTCTCTCTGCTCGGTGTGATCCTCGACCTTGAGAAGCTCCATCTGTTGGAATAGCTTGTCCCTGATCCAGGGCGCATGGCCCACAGTTCCGAAGACCACTCTGCCCTTCGCCCCGGCCGTCTGAATGCTCATATCGTTGAAGCCCAGCACCCTCCCCACAATGCTGGGCATGACGATGGAGATGTCCTGGATGTTCTCCAGTGGGGCCTCATCGCGGGATTCTCTCAGGAGGATCGTTTTCTCCTGGTGAATGACCCTCTTGCTGGTCACCACGTAGTAGTCGTTCCGCCAATCGGCCCACTGCCAGACGACCAGGCCCACGGCGCAGGAAAGGGTGAGAGCGCACGCCGCGTAGAGCCAGGGACCGGGCCAGTCGAAGGCGAACGATAGCGCCACAATCGCAGCCAGGCAGATGAGGGGAAAGAAAAGAACCCACAGGCTGCGGATGAGAGCATAGGGATGCTTGCGGGCCAACGCAACGAGCACTTCGCCCTCACGCTGCCAGGGGAAGCGCTCGCTGAGCATGAGTTCTCGCGCGTTGGCTTCCAGAGTGAGGGCTCTCCTGACGGAGGGCACGTCGGCCAGGAGTGCATCGAAGTCCCTCTTGTTCAAGTAGAGCAGGCTCGTGTCCTCCACCGCCACGATGCTGGTGTCCCTGGGCTGACCTGTGAGGAGCGAACGCTCCCCGA
Organism: Anaerolineae bacterium; assembly: GCA_035530015.1. Taxonomy (GTDB): domain Bacteria; phylum Chloroflexota; class Anaerolineae; order UBA7937; family B3-Chlor; genus JAUVXJ01. The sequence continues at coordinate 3,674 of DATKVP010000345.1, forward strand.
AGATGTCGCCGTCCCTCAGGTGCGTGAATACCTGAAGCTCTCCCGCTGCTTCCTTCGCGAGCAAGGCCACTCGGCCCGACTCAATGATGTAGAAGGTTGTGCTCAGCTCGCCTTGGCGGTAGATGGTGCTGCCCTGCCGGTAGCTCGTCCGTCCCATGGCGTCGGACATGTGGTGCAACTCTTCGAGGGACAGTCTGCTGAAGAGAGGCACTTCCCTGAGGCGCTCCAGTATGTTGAGCGATAGCTCCTCGCGGAGGTGTGGATGATCCTCCAGCAGCGTGTCGAAGTCGTGCTTCTCCAGGTAGAGCAGCACCGTGGGCTCTTCGACATCGACGGTCACGTCACGACGGGCGCCAGTCAGCAGGGAATGCGCTCCGAAGGAGTCTGTGGTTTGAAGGTGGTTGAGGAGCCTCTGGCGACCCCTCTCGTCCCGACTCCAGACCTTGACACGGCCAGACGCGACGATGTAGAAGTTGGTGTCGGGATCGCCCTGGCGGTACACCGTGGATCGGGGTCGCTCTGATCTCCTCTTGAGCAGCCCGGCGACGAGGGACAAGTCTCCCTCGGACAGATCGCCGAACAGAAAGGTGTTTCTCAGCAGAGCTACACGTTCTTCCATGGCGATCTCCTAGAGGGCCTCTCGCACTTTGCGAGCTATGCTCTCGTTCATGCCTCGGACTGAGGCCAGGTCGTCCAGACTCGCCTGGCGGATGGCGTCCAGAGAGCCGAAGCGCTTCAAGAGCGCCCGCCTACGCTTGGGTCCAACACCGGGTATCTCCTCCAGAACGGAACTCAAGCTCTGACTGCGGCGCAGTCGCTTGTGGTAGACGATAGCGAAGCGGTGCGCTTCGTCGCGCAAGCGCTGAAGCAGGTGGAGCCCTGCGGAGTCGAGCGGCAGGATAATGGGGTCCGAAATCCCAGGCTTGAAGACCTCTTCTCTCGCTTTGGCAAGGCCAATAGCGGGCACAGTGTCGAGACCGTGTTCCGCCAGTATCTCCAGTGCGGAGTTCAACTGACCCTTGCCGCCGTCGACGACAATCAGGTCGGGAAGCTCCGCCCAGGAATCGCGGGTGCCGGCCTCTCCTATGGTCGCTCTTCTGAAGCGGCGTCGGAGGATCTCCTGAAGCATAGCGTAGTCGTCAGGCCCTTGCACCGCTCGTATCTTGAAGCGGCGGTAATCCTTCTTGGACGGCGCACCTTCGATGAAGACCACCATGCTTCCGGTGGCAGCGACTCCCTGGATGTTGGAGATG
>DATKVP010000346.1:0-3220 GCA_035530015.1 Anaerolineae bacterium
TGAACAAGCCGTAGAACCTCTTGTTCTCTTCGTTGAAAGGCCCGTGGACCGTATGGACAACCGGTATGTCCAGGAACGCAGCCGCCAGCAGGCCTTCCTTCCAGGTGTGGTCATGGACTATATCGATCCCACCTGCGGGTAAGGCCTTGTAGCAGTCCAACGCTTGGGTGAGTGCTACGTTCAAGAAGCTCGATGGCGGAGCGTCGAGGTACGCCTTCATTTCATCGTCGAATACCGTGTGCATCGCCGCCCTGGTTGACGATGTGGCTACAGTGCACAGAGTGACCTCGTGTCCCCGGTCGACGAGTCCCTCGACCAAGATATAGATCACGACCTCGATGCCACCGTATCCCTCCGGGGGTATCTTGAACCACGGTGGTGCGATCACGGCCACTCTCACGCTCCACCTCGGCCACCAACCGTCAACATCGAGGCCATCGGTAGACCTCCCGACCCAGAGACAAGGCCAGTCGTATCGGAGTTGGCCCCATGCGTGGCGTCGGGTCTTTCGCTACTTGCATGTCAGACTTGACTCTGATGCTGCAATATCATCCTACACTGCACATACTATAGCATAGATGAATGGCCCTATCAAAGACGACAGGCTTACTTGCTGGGCGCAGGCCCTGTCTGAACCCAGCTCGAATGCACCAGGTTGTGTCCCCATAATATTCCATGTGAACACTTAGTAGGTACATAGGCTTGACTTTGGGTCCAGAATACTATACAATCAGAGTGCAACACCTCGGAGGCAAGAGATATGGCCATTACTCTGAACCTGAACGTCCTCATAGCGCGCTGGGAACAAGCCAATCCGGGCCACAAGCTCACCTTGCGAAAACTCAGCGATCTGGTCGGAGTCAACAAGAACACCCTTGGCCGTCTCAGGGGTGGAACGGCCGTACGTCTGGATCTCAATACGCTGGATGCCCTTTGTCGGTTCTTCGACTGTACGCCCAATGACCTGCTGCTCTTCAGCCAGGAGGGCAAGGGGGTTACCCGAGCGGAGGGGAGGGACACCATGAGAGACAAGTTGGTGCGGGATGTGATGCACCGTAAGGTGATCAGCTGTCGGGTGGATGCCCCGCTGAAAGAGGTTGCCGGGCGACTGGACTCCGAGGGGATCAACGCACTGGTGGTCGTGGACGAGAGCGGCGACCTTTCTGGGATCGTCTCTCAGACCGATCTGGTCAAGGCCTGGGATCGGGAATGGGAGAACATGGTGGCCGAAGACGTGATGACGTCGGACGTAGTCACCATCGTTGGTGACATACCCGTCCTGGCAGCGGTGGAGCTGATGGTCGATAACCAGATACACCGCGTCGTCATCACTCAAGGTGGCCTGGCACCGCGTCGTCCGGTGGGCGTTCTCTCCATGACCGACGTCGTCCGAGAGATGGCGCAGTAGCCAGCTGGGCGACCCGTCCCGCGCAACTCATCCGCGTGGCCTCCTCCTGATGGCAGGCATGCCCCCGCGTAGGCACGTCAGCCCGCATCACCTACCCGCGCGGCCGCTGCTGGACGATGCAGTGGATGCGGCCCCCTCCTTCTCACCGTACGCCACGAAGATGCTGACGCTCGCAGAGTCAGGACCACTCTCAGACTGAGCGCGACAATCCTCGCCCACACAATCGGTCGCGACCCGGTTCAAGCCCGCCTCCAGCAGCCAGCTCTCGACGTCCTCACGTTTGAAACCCAACCAGCGATCCTGCTGCTCGGTCCTCAGGAACTCAAAGGCGTGCTCGTCCAGATCGGTGATCACGAGCTTGCCACCCGGCCTCAGAATGCGCACCATCTCCCCTATCGCTCGCGCCGGGGATTCCACGTGGTGCAAGTACATGTTAGCAAAGACGTAGTCAACCGCCTCATCCTCAAGTGGCAAGGAGTCTCCCTGCCCCACTCGGTACTCGATGGTATCGAGAGGGGAGAACTTCCTCTGCATCTCATCGAGCATCGCTGCCGACTGATCGACGGCGATGACCCTCAGACCTTCCTGGACCAGCCCTTCAGTAACAAACCCCGACCCGGCTCCAATATCGGCGGCCAGCTGGTCAGGCCGTACCCCGGCCACGGCGATGGCCTTGTTCCTGACCGCCTCCGAGAAAAAGCCTTCTCGCATGCCATCCCACTGCTGGGCGATTTCGTCGAAGTAGTGCTTGCTGCTCATATCCCCTCCAATCTCCAACACCGGGGCAATGTCGCGGTTATGTTCGTCCGCCACCCGCGAATCAAAACCATAGACTGGATCCAATCTCCGGGGGCAGTTATCCCCTTCATAGCTACACCAGGGACCCTCTTACATCAGCCAGGGACGTCTCTCAACCTGATACGTTGGGGTCGCTTCGCAGGCACCCGCTTGAGGATGCCCCGCGCTTCGAGATCCAGATTCACGGCGGTGAAGTACCACGAAATGGACCCCTCGAACCTGCCTCGAAGCTCGTTCTCCACTTCCTGGCGCACTACTTGCAGCGGCGCCTCCGCCCTGGTGTGCATGGACCGCAGGCTGGCAGCACTCACCGCCTCGTACTTCTCCCTGCTTATGTTCACTCCCTGCTTGCCTTCAGGGTGCCTCGTCAGTATCCTCCGTCCCTGTTCACCGCCTGACCCCCGCGCCATGAGTAATCCTTCCGACTCGGCAACGTACTTCCCCACTGCGCGTAGCTCGCCCCATTATAGCGACACAGCCTTCCTGTGTCCACAGACACGGGAGAGAGTTCAACGGCACAGACCAGCTCCGCATTTTGGGCGCATGCCGAAGGCTCGCTGCCATGATATAGTTGACAAATCCACTGCACTATTCTATACTCCTGGCGGATGGAGGCCACGTGATGAAGCTGTCAACGAGGGCCCGGTACGCAGTGCGGGCCATGGTCGACCTGGCCGAGCACTGCGATCAGCGGCCCGTATCGCGCAAGAAGATCGCTGCTAGACAGGATATCTCACCACACTACATGGAGCAGCTGTTTGCCAAGCTGAGAGATGCGGGGCTCATCGAGGCCATCCGGGGGCCAGGAGGCGGCTATCTCTTGTCGAAGAGACCAGAGGAGATCACCGTCGCGGCCATTGTGCGCGCGGTAGACGAAGTGCTCGCGCCCGCGCCTTGTCTGAGACCCGAGTTTGTTCATGCGTGCAAACGAGCACCGACGTGCGCAACCCGTCGTCTTTGGAAGGACCTTGAACGGACAACCGACGAGTTTCTGGAGTCCAGGACCATTCGCGA
>DATKVP010000347.1:0-6703 GCA_035530015.1 Anaerolineae bacterium
CATGTTTGAGTTCACCAGACGAGAGATCTTGCAGGCGACAGGCATCGCAGCCGTTGTGGTGGCCATATCCTCGGTCCCCTATCTGCTGGGCTATTTGTCGGCAGCCCCGGGCACTGAGTTTGGTGGTTTTGTGATAGACCTGGACGACAGTCGCTGCCACCTCGCCAAGATGCAGCAGGGTGCGTGGGATGGATGGAGATATCGCATCCTCTTCACGCCTGAGGATCACCCGGGAGCGTACCTCAATACCTTCTACATCGCGCTGGGAAAGCTCTCCGCCTTGCTGCGCCTGCCGCTCATCGCCACATACCATCTCGCCCGTCTCGTCGCTGGTCTTGCCATGCTGGTGTGCGCGTACCTCTTCATATCAGTCTTCCTCCAAACGAGGGAAGGCAGGCTCACGGCATACCTGCTCGTCTGCTTCTCCTCGGGCCTGGGTTGGTTGGTGCTGCTGCTGACACGCTCATCCACCCTCTTGGGCCTGTCGCCGATGGATTTCTGGCTCATGGAAGCGTACACCTTCTTCACCCTTCTCACTTTTCCCCACTCATCAGCGGCCGTAGCTCTCCTCCTTGCGTTCTTCCTGCTCGCCTTGCGATACCTGGCCACTTTCCGGTTCGGCACACTGCTCTGGAGCGCCTTGACCGTGCTCTGTCTCTGCGTCATCCACCCGTTCATGGCGCTTGTTGTCGATGTGGCGCTCGGCGTGTACTGGACACTGATCCTCCTAATCAGGCGAAGGATACCGCGCCGCGAATTCCTGGCCATCTTGACCTGGGCACTCACGCCCCTGCCACTGATCGCCTACTACCTGTGGGCCTTCGCGAGCGATCCAGTCTTCGGCTACTGGTCCGCCCAGAATATCCTTCCCACCCCACCCTTGATCCATCTGCTATTGGGATACGGCCTCGTGCTTCTGCTGGCCATTTTCGGCGCGATCCGCGTCATCCGACAGAGGAACGAAAGGCAGCTCTTTCTTGTAGCCTGGGCGTCGAGCGCTCTCCTACTGGCATATGCCCCAATCGCCATACAGCGGAGAATGGTGGAGGGCCTGCATGTGCCTCTATGTATCCTGGCAACAATAGGACTGCTGGAACTGCTCCTGCCAGCTCTTGCCGAGTCAGACTGGCTCGCTCGATTCGCCCGCTGGCGAGGCTACCGGCGAGAGGGGCTGCGCCGGTTCCTGGTCTTCTCAGCTATCATGGCGACGTTTCCGTCCAGCCTCTACTTGCTGGCCAGCGCAAGCTCCATGGCGCTGGGGCAGCACTCCGCCCTCTTCCATAAGCTACACGAAGTGGAGGCCATCGATTGGTTCAAAGACAACACGGAGCGCACCGACACAGTGCTCGCCTCCTACGACATCGGAGGCCTCATCCCCGCCCGGACGGGTAACAGGGTCTTCATGGGTCACTTCATCGAGACGGTCCAGCTGGAACGGAAGAGAGAACTTGCTGCCTCTTTCTTCCAGGCTGATATCAGCGATGATTTCAGGCGGGCACTGCTGACCGAGTATGGCATCCACTACGTCTTCCACGGACCCGCGGAAAGGCAGCTTGGAGACTTTGACCCGTCCACATTCGACTATCTGACACCCGCCTACCGCAATCCGGAGGTCACCATCTATCGCGTGGGCAGCTGAGTCTCGACACCCGGTCCCGGGTCGAGTGCCGGAGTGCTGTCGATGCTGCCCGGCAGGGCCGGAGCCAGGCTGTGCAAAGAAAGATCGCTGAAATGGAACTAGCCGCGAGGAAAGCCAGGAATCACCTGAGACGCATCGCAGACGATGAGGCTGTGCGCTGGGCGCTAGGTGTGTTCCTCTCAGTGCGCGTATCCCTCTCCGCCTTGGCGATAGTAATCACCACACTGCGCCCACTCCCGGAGCTTGGCCATGAGAGGTACCTGATATCCCTCGGGCTGAATCCGGTCTCGAGTCGTGCAGAGCAGCTTCTCCTCGAGGTATGGCAACGCTGGGATGTCATACACTACCAGCGGATCGCTGCTCAAGGCTACACAGATCTCGAAAGCAGCGTGTTCCCGCCCTTGTTCCCTGCTCTCACGAAGGTGGTCGGCACAGTCCTGGGTGGCCATCACCTGCTGGCTGCACTGCTGGTCTCCAACCTGTGCTTCCTCGTGGCCCTCGTCTACTTCTTCAAGCTGACACAGGTGGACTACGATCGGGAAGTGGCGCGACGGGCGACTCTCTACCTTGCCATCTTCCCAACGGCCTTCTTCTTCTTCGTGCCCTACAGCGAATCGCTGTTCTTCCTTCTCGTGATGCTCTTCTTCTATGCCGCACGGCACCAGCGCTGGGCGGCGGCGAGTGTGGCGGCTGGACTTGCTGCCTTCACCAGGGTCCAGGGTCTGGTCTTGATCGTCCCTCTGAGCTACGAATGGCTACGATACACAGGATTCAATTTGAGACGAGCAGGATCGCTCGTGCTCCTCATCGTACCAGTCCTGATCCCACCAGCTGCCTTCGTGTTGTCCAGGCATCTCGTGGGCTTTCCACCGCTTTCGTCGGTGCTGGAGACGTACTGGCACACGACGGTCGGAGCACCTTGGCACAACTTCGCGAATCTAGTGGGGCGTCTGGCCTCTAACAAACTGACGATGAACGATCTCGTGGACGCTGTGATCGCCCTACCCTTCCTGGTATTGACTCTGGTGTCGCTCCTCAAGAGTCGCCTTTCCTACAGCCTGTACAGCGCGGCCACCCTGGCAGTGGTTACGAGCATGGTATATCCAGATCTTCCTCTCATCAACCTACCGCGCCATTGGCTGCTACTCTTCCCGACCTTCATCTTCATGGCAGTGCAAGCCAAGAGGCCGAACATACGGCGGTGCATCGTTTACAGCTCGGCGCCACTTCTCCTTCTCCTGACAGGGATGTTTGTGCAATGGTTGTGGGTTGCCTGACCTGCCAATTGACCCGGGTGCATCTGGCGTGATCATCAACCAGAAGACGCCAAGTCAAATAGTAGCTCTCAAGGAATGGGCGCTGGGCCTCGGCTCAGATCCCGAACTCAGATACGCCCTGTCCCTCTTCGTAGTCGTGAGGGTCGCCATCTCGCTGTGGACCGCCCTCGTGTTGGTCATCACGCAGGCGCCCACCGGTCCCGATGAAGTGCTACGCCCGTATCAGGGCGTGGAGCCCATCAGCGGGAGGGTGCCGGAGCTACTATTGGGTGTGTGGCAGCGCTTCGACACGCTGTGGTATGTCCGAATCGCGGCCCAGGGATACGCCCCCAACGACGCGAGCACAGTGTACTTCCCCCTCTACCCATTGCTGATCAGACTTCTGGGGACGGCCCTGGCCGGCAACTACTTGGTGGCCGCTCTGGTCATCTCCAATCTGTGCTACATCGGTGTCCTGTACTGCCTCTACAAGCTCACCGAGCTGCGGTTCGGTAAAGCGAGTGCCCGGCGAAGCAGCCTCTATCTGGCCATCTTCCCCACCGCCTTCTTCTTCCTGGCCGCGTACACTGAGTCGCTGTTTCTGCTACTGACCCTCGCTGCCTTCCTGTGCGCGCACGAGAAGCGCTGGTGGCTGGCTGGGCTGATGGGCTTTCTCGCTTCGCTGGCCAGGCTGCAAGGGGTTGTACTCCTGGCCCCACTCCTGTACATGTACCTGCGAGACAGGGGGTTTCGCCGCTCGGGCGTGGGCGCAGATCTGCTGGGGCTGATCATCGTCCCAGGCGGTGCCGTCTTGTTCATGGCCTATCAGCACCTGATACTGGGCTCAGGCCCTTTGCTGAGTACCTACCAGACACAGCTCTATGCCCAGTTCGTCCTACCCTGGGATAACATACTCGCCACCTTTGAGAAGATGCTCTCCCCTGAGGGCACGTTCACCAACGTACTCAACCTGAGCCTGTTGGGCATCTTCCTCGCCATGACCGTGCTTTCGTTTCGGACACTACCCCCTGAATACGGAATCTACATGGCCGTGACGGTCTTCGTCCTGCTGCTCAGAAGGACTACCCTGCAACCATTGGTTAGTATGTCTCGATATGTCCTGGTACTATTCCCAGCGTTCATGATGTGGGGCCGTTGGGGCAGAAACCCCCGCGTCCAGAGACTGATCATCTATCCCTCCGTCGCTCTGCTGCTCTATCTGAGTGGCCAGTTCGCCATGTGGGGGTGGGTCGCCTAGCAAGGATCAAGGGATGAGGCGCATTACTCCGCGGAAGCTGCTAAACATAAGCATGATTGTGGTCTTCGTCGTCTTGGTGCTGCCCCTCTATGCCATCAGAGGGCTGAATGATTCCCTGGACCACGCTCGCGGAACGGGGACCGTGGGGGGCATAGACTTCAAGGCCTACTACATCGCCGCCGATATGCTGCGCTCGGGCAAGGACTTCTACGACGTCCAGCAGCAAGCGGAGGAGGTTCAGGCACGAGGACTGCCCCCCAATGAGAGCTTCTACATCTATCCCCCCCTACTGGCTGTCCTCTTCGTGCCCCTCACGACTCTACCTCTGCAACAGGCGGCGCAACTATGGTTCTTCCTTAACATGGCCCTTTATGGTCTTTCTCTGGTCATCATCTCACGAGAACTGAACCTGGGCCGCCACAGCGGGATACTACCTCTCCTCTACATACTGGCCTTCCTGTTCCCACCCGCTCTGTTCACCCTCTACAAGGGGCAGGTGAACATGGTCATCCTGCTGCTGCTGGCCGTCACCTTCTGGCTGTGTCTCCGGGAGCGTCAGGTGCTGGCGGGGATGTCGCTTGGGGTGGCCTCCATGGTCAAAGTCATCCCCATTCTCCTGCTGCCCTACTTCCTTTGGAGGAGGAAGTTCACCCTTTGTCTCACGGCCGCCGCCACCATAGCCGCGATCGCCATCCTTGGTTTGATCATCGTGGGCTGGGGACCTCACCGCACCTACCTCTCATCTGTGCTCCCCTCCCTGGCACAACCGAGGCCGAATCCTGGCAATCAGTCCCTAGGTGGTTTCCTCAGTCTGCTGCTCGTCGAGAACCCGTACGTCGAGGGCTTGGCTCACGATCCGCCCCTCTGGAGAATGGCCACCCTCGCGGTATCAGCAGCGGTGGTAGCGGGCGTGGTCCTCACTCTGTGGCACCGCAGGGGACGTGCCGCTAGGCCAGACTTGGAGTTCGCCCTCATCGTGGCCGCGCTGCCGCTCATTACCAACATCGCCTGGGTTGACCTCTTCGTCCTGCTGATTTTCCCCTATGGCGTTCTCCTCAACTACGTATTCCGACGTCAGATCAGGAGACTGTGGGTCAGTCTGGCCACCCTCAGCGCCATCTGCATCACCTTTCCGCGGCTCCAGGACCTGTTCACAAACCTGGTGACCAGGTACGAACCATTCCTGCGGAGCCCATTCATCATGGGATTGCCGCTCTGTGGGTTGATCCTTCTCTGCGTGGCGACAGCCGCCACTCTGTGGGAAGCGCCCCACCAGGAGTCACCTCATGCAGCCAGGTGAGACATCCCCCAGATGGCTGACGCCCGGCCGGCTACTGACTATCCTTCTAGTAACTGTCGCCCTCGTGCTCGTCCCACTCCTCTACTTGAACCTTTTATCCTCAGTACTGGGCGATCTGGAGACAAGGGAGTGGGGCGGAGCGGACTTCACCGCATACTATACGGCGGCCAAGCTTATCAGGTATGGCAGCAGTCCCTACGACGAAGCGGCCTTCGGCGGAGAAGGTCAGAACCTCGGTTTTCGGAACGATAGACCGTACATCTACCCGCCGTTGCTGGCGATCGGTGTCACTCCATTGACGCTTCTGCCTCCCCGCCAGGCGGCCACAGTGTGGTTCCTTTTGAACGTAACCCTCCTCGGCCTGTCCGCGATGCTAGTGGCGAGGACCCTCGGGCTCCAGAAGCACAAGATCGCCGTCGTGTCGCTGCTGCTGGCGGTGCTCACGTTCTACCCTGCTGTCTTCTCCATCTTCGTCGGACAAGCAAACGTCCTCCTCCTGGCCCTTCTGGTGCTGGCCTGGTATGGGGCAAAGCGTGGGTCTTACGTATTGGTGGGAGTCACCATCGCCGCCGCGTCCCTGATCAAGGTCTTTCCCTTCTGCATCGCGCTCTACTTCCTCTGGAAAGGTCGGTACAGGTCCTTCCTCACCACCGTCGCCGCCGTCGTCATTCTCATTGGCTTCAGCGTCGCCGTCGTGGGCCTGGAACCCCATCTCACCTACGTGGACTCGACCCTGCCCACGCAGTTTGTCAAACCGCACCCCCTCAACCAATCGTTGTCTTCATTCCTCTTTCGAGCGATCCCGCCAGAGCAGCAAGGAGACCTTCTACTCTGGCGTCTAGCCAGTCTTTCAGCGTCCGCCCTCGTCGTCCTTGGAACCGTGCTCCTCATCAAGCGAGGTTCGCGCCACGCTGCCCTCCACGACCTGGAATTTGGCCTCGTCGTGGTGGGCGTGCTGCTGGTGTCCACAGTATCCTGGATAGGCACTCTGACGCTCCTCGTAATACCGTACGGTGTCATCGCCAAGGAACTTCTCGTCGAAGCGAGGCGGAGGGACTTGATTCTGGCCTCGGTCGCCGCCTCTCTGTCCTTCGTATGCGTCAACTCGCAGCGCGCCGTGGAAACCTACGCCATGGCCGGAGGCGGAGGGGGCCAGCTTCCCTCGGCCTTGCTCAACCTGCCCATGTATGGCATGATTCTTCTCTGGTTCGCCATCGGCTACCTTCTCTTGAGGCGCCGAGGTGGTCCAC
>DATKVP010000348.1:0-4856 GCA_035530015.1 Anaerolineae bacterium
CTCTGCGGCGGCACAGCAGAGCTCGCCGGCATCAAGCAGCTTGCCCGTGACACGCTCGGGCTGCCCGTCCGGATAGGCGCTCCCCGCGGACTCGAAGGTCTCGTGGAGTCAGTAAGAGATCCGGCCCATGCCTGCAGCGTAGGCCTGCTCCTGTGGGCTCTCAGATACGCACCGGATGTGAGGAGCAATGGTGCGCGAGGCGGACAGGGGGTGCTGGCCCGCTTGAAAAGCCTGCTGAGTGCTCTCACCCCTGGCTAGAGGACCGGTGACATACAAAAGCGACATATCCCCGAAAGGGTCAGAAGCTGAGAAAGGGAGGTGACGGAGAATGACCTACGTACCGGAGGTGGGCAACTTCGCCAGGATCAAGGTCATAGGTGTGGGAGGAGGTGGGGGTAACGCCATCAATCGAATGATCAAGGAGAATCTGCAAGGCGTAGAGTTCATTGCAGTGAACACCGATGGTCAGGCGCTCTGTTTCTCCGAGGCGCCATACCAGATTCGCATCGGTGACAAGCTGACCAAGGGTCTAGGAGCTGGCGGAGACCCCCAGATTGGCGCCAGTGCTGCGCAGGAAAGCGAAGAGGAACTGAAGAAGGCCGTTCTGGACGCAGACATGGTCTTCATCACCGCCGGTATCGGTGGAGGCACCGGGACAGGAGCGTCCCCTCTGATCGCCCATCTGGCCCAGGAGGCCGGTGCCCTTACCATCGGGGTGGTGACGAGGCCTTTCAACTTCGAGGGCAGCCGGCGCAGAGAAGTGGCCGAACAGGGTATTTCGGAACTCAAGGAGCGCGTCGACACCCTGATCGTCATCCCCAACGAGCGCCTGCTGGAGCTGGTGGACAAGAAGGCCTCCATCCAGGAAGCCTTCTCCTTCGCCGACGATGTGTTACGACAGGGCATCCAGGGTATTTCCGAGTTGATCACGGTCCCGGGTTTGATCAACCTGGATTTCGCGGACGTGCGTACCATCATGTCCGGTGGCGGTTCGGCGCTCATGGCCGTTGGCCGGGCTACCGGCGACACGAGGGCCGTCGATGCCGCTTATGCAGCGGTGAGCAGTCCGCTGCTGGACGTTACCATCGACGGAGCCACAGGAGTCCTGTTCAACGTTACCGGGGGGATGGACCTCAGGTTGCACGAAGTGGACGAAGCCGCAAGGGTCATCAGAGACATGGCCCACCCAGACGTCAACCTCATCTTCGGAGCGGTCATGGATCCGGAGATGGAAGATGGCGAGATCCGGATAACGGTCATCGCCACGGGCTTTGATGGCGTCAAGAAGCGGCTGGCGGCTCCAAAGAGTTCAAAGATCAGAGAGTTCCCGATACCGGCCTTCGACAACGATAATCTTGACATCCCGGCCTTTCTGCGCCGTCGGTAGTCTAGAGGCGCACAGCTGCGTGCCGAGACAAGGCTCTCGGCCACAGCATCATAAACTCGGTCCTCCTCCCTTTCGGGGCTGAAAGGCCCATTTCTGAGCAAGTCGAGTCGAGACTCGCTTGCCAGAATGATCCTTTCCATGGGGGGGAAGGTTACTGCGCCACCTTCCCCCTCGCCCCATTTCCTTCACAGGCTCCGTGCCATCCCTTAAACTTTAAGGTTTCGAAGCCCTTCGGACCTTGCCATGCCCATCGCTTTGTGCTAGCTTTAGTGTGCGTTCTGCCACAACATGTTGTAGCAACGCCCATTCTGTGTACGACATCTAGTACTTGACCACGTTTTCCGCGCACCCCTCTCCGTCTCGTCGAAGGAGGAGAGAGCATGAAGTGCCCCTACTGCGGAAGGAACGACACCAGGGTTATCGATACCAGAGAAGTCGGTGAGGGTATCCGCCGCCGAAGAGAGTGCAAGATTTGCCAGCAACGCTTCACCACGTACGAACGAGTCGCCAAAATCAGTCTGCTGGTGGCCAAACGAGACGGTCGGCGGGAACCCTTCGACGGTGACAAGCTTCTCAATGGCATCCTCCAGGCCTGTGCCAAACGACCCATTCCCATGGAGACCCTCCAACAGATGGTCAAGGACATGGAGAGAGAACTGTACGAACTGGGCCAGGCCGAGGTCGAGAGCGAGCGCATTGGCAAGATGGTCATGAGCCGACTCAGGGAACTGGACGATGTCGCCTACGTGCGTTTCGCCTCCGTCTATCGCCGCTTCCAGGATGTGGACACCCTAGCCGAAGAGATCGAGGGGTTCAAGGAGTGGAAGAGGCGCCAGGCGGAGCTGGAAGCGCAGCTTCCTCTCGAGCTGTAGAATTGCTCACAGGGCCCACCCAATTTCTGTACTCACAGGGGAACCGGTATGTCCCAAGGCGCAGTTGCTCTTGAGCTATCGCCGAATGCGATGACGGTGCTGGAACGGCGATATCTGAAGAGGGACGAGACGGGCAAGGTCACAGAGACTTCAGGCGAGCTTTTCTGGAGAGTCTCGAAACACGTGGCTCAGGTGGACGCCGTTCACGATCCATCGGTCCAGGTCTCCGCAGTAGCTGAGCGATACTACGAGGCGATGGCCAACCTCGAGTTCCTGCCCAACTCCCCTACCCTGATGAATGCCGGGCGCAGTCTCGGGCAGCTTTCCGCCTGCTTCGTGCTACCTATCGAAGACTCAATGGAGAGCATCTTCGAGACAGTGAAGAACGCCGCCCTGATCCACCAGAGTGGAGGCGGAACGGGGTTTTCCTTCTCCAGATTGAGGCCTAGAGGAGATGTGGTCAAGTCTACGGGAGGCATCGCATCCGGCCCCATATCCTTCATGGAGGTCTTTGATGCGGCCACCGAGGCCATCAAACAGGGAGGCGCCAGACGCGGCGCCAACATGGCCATCCTCAGGGTGGATCACCCTGATGTCATGGATTTCATCACTGCCAAGTCCGATGGCTACAAGCTCAACAACTTCAACATCTCCGTGGGCCTGACCAGGAAGTACATGGAGGCCCACAAGCGGGATTCCACCTACGCGCTGGTCAATCCCCGGTCGGGCGAAGTGGTGAAGCGTTTGCGGGCCCGTGCAGTCATGCACAAGATGGCGGAAATGGCCTGGAAGAACGGAGACCCTGGAGTCATCTTCCTGGACAGACTGAACGACGCCAATCCCACTCCTCATGTGGGAGAGATAGAGAGCACCAATCCCTGTGGAGAACAGCCGCTACTGCCCTTCGAAAGCTGCAACTTGGGATCGATCAACCTGTCCAAGATGGTGGTGGACGGCGAGATTCAGTACGAGCGACTGGGAGAGGTCGTTGATTGTGCGGCTCGCTTCCTCGATAACATCATAGACTGCAACGAGTACCCGCTTCCCCAAATAAGCGCCATGACCCTGGGGAACCGCAAGATCGGTCTGGGGGTGATGGGCTTCGCAGACATGCTCATCAGTCTCGGCATTCCCTACGACTCGGACGAGGCGGTGGGCACTGCAGAGGAAGTGATGAGTTACATTCAGACGAGAGCCAAGGATGCCTCAGCGCTCCTGGCAGAGCAAAGAGGGGTCTTTCCAAACTTCCGCGGTAGCACCTTTGAGGCAAACGGCGGAAGAAATATGAGAAACGCCACGGTCACCACCATCGCGCCCACGGGGAGTATCAGTATCATCGCCGGGGCTTCCAGTGGCATCGAGCCCATCTTCGCACTGGTTTACAGGCGTCACGTACTCGACGGTGACAGGCTGCTGGAGGTCAACCCCGTCTTCGAAGAAGTGGCCCAGCGCGAGGGTTTCCACGGCCAGGGATTGATGGATAGAGTCGCGGAAGCTGGAAGCGTGCAAGAGATGGAAGAGGTGCCACCGGCGTGGAGAAGGGTGTTCGTCACCGCCCACGACATCGCACCGGAGTGGCACATCCGTATCCAGGCCGCGTTCCAGAGACACACCGACAACGCCGTTTCCAAGACCATCAACTTCCCTCACAACGCGACGAGACAGGATGTAGAGGATGCCTATCTGCTGGCCTACGAGCTCGGGTGCAAGGGCCTCACTATCTACCGGGATGGCAGCCGAGCAGCACAGGTCCTCACCAAAGGCATAGCTCGCACGGAACGAGCCAAGGGGATAAGGACCCCGCGCCTACGCCCCACGGTAACGCTGGGCGTCACCGAAAAGATCACCGTCGGTTGCGGGCAGAGCATCTACGTGACCATAAACGAGGATCAGAACGGCCTCTTCGAGGTCTTCGCCACGATGGGCAAGAGTGGAGGATGTATGGCCTCGCAATCCGAGGCCATCGGGCGTTTGATTTCCCTGGCCCTCCGCTCCGGGATCGAGACCGACGCCATAATCAGGCAACTGGAAGGCATTCGATGCCCTGCTCCTGCCTGGCAGGAAGGCAACATCATCCTCTCCTGCGCCGATGCCATGGGCAAGGCGATGCAGCGGTACGTCAGCGACAACGACGTGGCCAGAGCTGCCTCCTCGATGGGCGCCCAGGTCGCCAGGAACGTCCTGGGCATGTGCCCTGAATGCCCAGATTGCGGAACAATGGTCGAGTTCGTTGAAGGTTGCCTGCGGTGCCCTTCGTGCGGATATTCTCAGTGCGGCTGAAGCGCTGGCGTCCCGGTTGCCCATGCCAGCCAGATCGGTTTGACAACGCGGACTACATCTGCTAGAATCCTCGCCGAGGAATTTGAGAGGACAAGGCTTCTTCGGCCTCGTATCCTTCGAACGTTCGCATCAGCAAAGAGTCCATGTTCAATCCCTCTCTCGGCGACGAGCATAAAGCCCTGCGACGGCTAGCGCGGCAGTTTGCTAGGAATGAGATAGCACCCGTAGCGGCGGAGGCCGATCGTACTGAGGAATACCCTTGGGAGCTCGTGGAGAAGGCTCACGCCATTGGCCTGATCAACATCACGGTTCCTGAG
>DATKVP010000349.1:0-4180 GCA_035530015.1 Anaerolineae bacterium
GTGAAGGAGGCTCAGGCCTCCAAGCCTCCCGTCCAGCGGCTGGCCGACCGGGCAGCCCACTGGCTGACCATCATCGCCGTTACCGTGGCTGTCGGCGCGTTTCTGTTCTGGCTCCTGGTCGCCAACCAATCGATGGTCTTCGCCCTCACGCTTGCAGTGACGGTCTTGGTCATCGCCTGTCCCCACGCTCTGGGGCTGGCTATACCGGTCGTGACCACTATTTCCACAACTTTGGGTGCCCGTAACGGCATGCTCATCCGTAACGCAGAGGCCACAGAGACCGCCCGGCGACTAGACGTAGTCGTCTTCGACAAGACGGGTACCCTCACCAGGGGCGAGTTTGGCATCACCGACGTGGTGAGCCTAGCCGACTGGAATGAGGACACTATTCTGCGGCGGGTAGCGGCGGCGGAGGTCAACTCCGAGCACGTCATCGCCCAGGGCATCGTACGCTCTGCGGAGGGGCCGGAGCACACAGCACCTCTACCTCAAGCTACGGATTTTCGCGCCATCCCCGGCAAGGGAGCGCACGCGGTTGTGGAGGATGTGGAGTTGACCGTCGGCAACCGGGCGCTGATGGCCGATCTGGGCCTGTCATTGCCCGACAACCCTCATCTAGCAGAGCTGGCGCAGCAGGGAAAAACGGTCGTATACGCTGCCGCCGACGGACAGCTGGTTGGAGCCATCGCCCTGGCCGACCTGATACGTGAGGAATCCCGGGAGACGCTACAAGCACTTAAAGGGATGGGCCTCCAGGTGGCCATGCTCACCGGTGACAGCCAGGCGGTCGCCGACTGGGTGGCCGGGGAATTGGGACTGGACATCGTCTTTGCCGAGGTGCGACCGGAGGAAAAGGCTGACAAGATGAAGGAATTGCAGGGGCAGGGCAAGGTGGTGGCGATGGTGGGCGACGGTATCAACGACGCCCCGGCGCTGATCCAGGCGGACGTGGGTATCGCCATTGGCGCGGGCACCGACGTCGCCATCGAGTCTGCCGATGTGGTGCTCGTCAAGAATGATCCCCGCGATGTTGCACGCCTCATTCGCCTGAGCCGCGCCACGATGAGCAAGATGCGCCAGAACCTGGTTTGGGCTACGGCTTACAACGTGGTCGCCATCCCTGCGGCAGCGGGGATACTGCAGCCGTGGGGGATCATCCTGCGGCCCGAGTGGGGGGCTCTCTTCATGTCTGCAAGTACTGTGATCGTCGCCTTCAACGCACTGTTGCTGCGACGCGTCGATTTGAGCCGTGCATGACCGCCCGCTGGTGGGCCAAGCTGTGCTTTTCACCCGGATGGGCTCGGGCACAATGGTGGCACAGAAATCGGACATGGAGGCAGCACGACGGTTGGCGCGCTTCCGGAAAGGACGCGTGTAGATGTCCGTACTGATGGCGAAGTCAATCCTCACGACAGTGGTGCTGCTAATGGCTATTGCCCAAGTGGCGAGTATGCCTCAGGTGGCCGGCTCTCTCAAGTTGCTTCCTTTTCCGCGCCAGCGATTGAGGGCGTGGCATCGCAGAGGTGGTGATGCCACACTGATTCTTACGATCG
Organism: Anaerolineae bacterium; assembly: GCA_035530015.1. Lineage (GTDB taxonomy): Bacteria > Chloroflexota > Anaerolineae > UBA7937 > B3-Chlor > JAUVXJ01. The sequence continues at coordinate 1,554 of DATKVP010000349.1, forward strand.
CCGTCGCCATAATCTGTGTCATTCATGCCCCTTTCCGAATCTACCCACTGCGCGTCCCATTGCACGCAGCCTTGGGGACCTTGGCGGCCGTGGTCATGCTTTTGAAAGTGATCATCGCTCGACGCTTTCGCGGCTATCTGAGATATGCCGGTGTTCTGGGTGCGTCGGCTGGCCTTTCCATACTCGGCTGCTTCGCCGCCAGTGCTCTCTGGTACTTCGGGTCTCTGCCCCGGGTTGCCAACCCTCCCCTAATTGAGATGACACCGACACACGCCGAGAGTTCTACTGCGCCTGGGGGGGATACAACGCCGGCTCAAGTTCACAGCCCGACCGTCCTCATGGTTGAGGCCACGCCGCCTGAGCAAGCCAGTGTCACGCCGACTCCGCTCGGGACGATACCATCTGTGGTTCAGAGTCCCACTGCACTCCCTCTCGCAAGCGGCCTACAACTACTTCAAGATCGCTGCACGCCTTGCCACGGGCTTGACCGTGTCGATCATCCGCATACCCGGGACCAGTGGGAATCCGTGGTAGAACTCATGAAGGAGTATGGAGCCACCTTGACCGACGACGAAACGCAAGTTCTGGTGGAGTACCTCGCGGAGAGCTATGGGCCATAAGCATTCCTCTGGCCACGGAGAGTTGGCCACCACCTATGTGGTGCCCTCCTTCGCTTCGAGGGTCGCTGTGGCCCGCGCGCCCAAGAAGCAGACAGTAGTTGAGTTCAGGCTCGCTACCGCCGGAGCCCGGCTCCTCCGGGGCGCATTTGATCTGTGAACCGAAAGGAGGAAGCGATGAGTGATCAGTCTATCACTTTGTACAGCCAGTCAGGTTGAATGTTCTGCGACCGGGTGAAGGAGTTCCTGTCACAGAGGGGCATCGAGTTCACCGAGCGTGACATAGCGGTCGATGAACTGGCCTTGGGAGAACTGGAAGAACTGGGGTACATGACCACCCCCGTCGCGGTCATCGGTGGGGAGGTGGTCGTAGGCTTTGATCGGGACAGGCTCGAGCAGTTGCTGGCAGAGTAGTGGCGCGGCACTCGGGACCAGGCCGCGTCCGCTCGAAGGAGGGTTAGCTAGATGAACAGGATCAGCTGGACACAAATTGTCGCCTTCGTGGCTATTGTCGCGGTGACCTTCCTCATAGGCATCATGCTGCTGCCCCTCGTCTTGGGGTGGTACGGAGGCTCATGGGCCATGGGACCAGGCATGATGGGGGGTCAGACGCAGGGAGGCTGGTGCCCTGTCTGCGGGGGAACGGGGAGGTTTGCAGGATGGAGCTCTGCAGGTCTCTGGGGATGGTTCTGGATGCTCGGCACCATGCTCTTCCCCGTAGGTCTGCTCGTCTTACTGATCCTGGGGGCGGTCTGGCTCGTGCGCAGCATCAGTCGGCCGACGAGCGGGGTCCCAGCGGCGCCTGGGGAGTGCCCTGAGTGTGGAAAGCGCGTGGCTGCCGATTGGCGACATTGCCCCGAGTGTGGACGCCCACTGGACGGCGACGGGTAGAGGAGGGAATATACCATGGGCTCGCGAACTGTCTGGATAGTCGTGATCGTTGCTGCGGTGCTGGTAGGAGTGGCGCTGGTGTGTTGCGTCGCCCTGGGGTCCGCGTGGTACCTGTCGACGAGACCAACCGTGGAGGGCCCCCAATCTCAGGAGTACGTGTCCAACGGTCAGACCATCTACTTCACAGGCAGGAACCAGCGAGGCCAGCGCATCCCCTTCGAGGACGCGCCGATGTGGCTCTCCACGCACGGTGGGAGCTGTGCCTCCTGTCACGGCGCCGATGGCCAAGGCGGCGCTCCCGTGATGATGGGTACGGAGATACCGGGCGACATCCGGTATCACCACCTGACCGAAGAGGAACATGAGGAAGGAGAAGAACACCCGCCATACACGGACGAGTTGATCAAGAGGGCGATCACGCTGGGGTTGGATCCGGCGGGAGAACCCCTCGACCTGACCATGCCTCGCTGGCGGATGTCGGACCAAGACCTCGACGATCTGATTGAGTTCCTAAAGATGCTGAATGGCGACCACTGAATGGGCCTAGATCCCGTGCTCACGGCCAGGACCAGGCAGCGATACGACCGGGTAGCCCCTGTCTATGATGCGTCAGAAGCGATCATGGAACGATTCCTGTATCCTCGCTGGCGGAGGCGCCTGTGGGCAGGAGTCAGGGGGCCAGAGATACTCGAGGTAGGGGTGGGCACCGGCAAGAACATGCGCTATTATCCTGCTGGTGCCCACGTCACAGGCATCGACATCAGTGAGGGGATGGTGTCCAGAGCGCGGAAGCGAGCGAATTTGCTGCGTCTGGACGTGGACCTCCACCGGATGGACGCTCAGACGCTCGCTTTCCCGTCGCATAGCTTCGATTCCGTGGTGGCGACCTTTGTCTTCTGTTCGGTTCCGGATCCGGTTGCCGGCCTTCTGGAACTGGATCGCGTATGTAAGCCGGAGGGGGAGATCAGACTGCTGGAACACATGCGAGCAAGAAACGAGCTTGTGGGGCGACTGATGGACCTCGTCAATCCCATCGCAGTCAGGATCCAGGGTGCCAACATCAACCGCCAAACGGTGGACAACATACGAAACGCTGGGCTGAACATAGAACGCCTTGAA
>DATKVP010000350.1:0-2975 GCA_035530015.1 Anaerolineae bacterium
GCTCGCACGCCCAATCTGGACGCCCTGGCCCGAGATGGCGTGTGTGGTCTTCACGATCCCGTCGGCCGGGGCATCACGCCGGGGAGCGGACCCTCTCACCTGGCACTTTTCGGGTACGATCCCCTCGAGCACCAGATCGGCAGAGGCGTAATGGAGGCGCTTGGCATCGGCTTCGACCTGCAGGCAGGAGACATGGCAGCGCGAGGAAACTTCTGCACCGTCGACGATATGGGTCTGATCACTGATAGGCGCGCGGGCCGCATCCCCACGAAGAAGGGCGCCGAATTGGTCGACTTGCTGCGCTCCATCGAGCTGCCGAATGCACAGGCGTTCGTGGAACCGGTGAAGGAATACCGGTTTGTGGTGGTAATCCGCGGGGAAGACCTGACAGGCCCCCTCACGGAGACGGACCCGCAGCGGTTGGGGGCTGCGCCCCTGCCCGTCAAGGCGCTGCGACCTGAAGCTGAAGGTACAGCCTTCCTGTTCAACCAATGGATCGCCGCGGCCCGCGCCATCTTGGCCGACCAGCGTCCCGCCAACATGGTTGCACTGCGCGGTCTGGACAAGAACCCCGGCCTGCCCAGCATGCAGGAAGTCTATGGGCTTCACTCAGCCGCCGTCGCCGTGTACCCCATGTACAGAGGCGCGGCTCGTCTGGTAGGCATGAAGGTGTTGCCTACAGGGGAGAACATCCAAGAGGAGATAGAAGCCCTCAGAGCCAATTGGGAGGAGTACGACTTCTTCTTCGTTCACGTGAAGAAGATCGATAGTGCGGGAGAGGATGGCGACTTCGAGCGCAAGGTCTCGCTGATCGAAGAGGCGGACAAGGTGGTCATCCCGGCCATCCTGCAGCTGCTGCCAGATGTCCTCGTCGTCACCGGCGACCACTCCACTCCCGCCTTGCTTCGCTCGCACAGCTGGCATCCCGTTCCCGTCCTCCTCTACTCCAGACACTGCCGCTCAGATCCGACCGCATCGTTCTCCGAGCGTGAGTGCGCCAGGGGGGCCTTGGGGCGCTTTCCGGCCACGGACATCATGCCGCTAGCTATGGCCAACGCCCTTCGCCTGACGAAGTTCGGCGCCTAGACCTGCGCCCGCCGCTGTTTCCCTCGATCTGAGCATCCATTTGAAAGGAGACACTGCATGACCGACGAAGTGAACCCTCGCATCTTCCGGCAGTATGACGTGCGAGGACTTGTCGACCAGGACCTCACCGATGAAGTGGTAGAGTTGCTGGGCAAGGGCTACGGCGCCTATATGGTCGATCTCGGCCACGAGAGGGTGAGTGTGGGGCACGACGCGCGCGTGAGTTCTCCGCGCTTTCGCGATGCCTTGACAAAGGGAATCCTGTCCACGGGCATCGACGTGATAGACATCGGTATGGTGCCTACCCCAGCACTGTACTTCTCCCTCTTCCGATTGGGTGTGCAGGGCGGGGTGATGATCACTGGCAGCCACAACCCTCCCGAGTTCAATGGCTTCAAGCTGGCAGTGGGTCACACCACACTGTACGGGCCAGAGATCCAGAGGATTCGCGAGATCATAGAGGCAGCCAGATTCCCCAAGGGACGTGGAACACTGACGGATTTGGATGTCAGGCCGGACTACCTGTCAACGCTGAAGGACAGAATCGGACCGTTCGACCGAGAACTCAGAGTAGTGGTGGACGCTGGCAACGGGATGGGAGGCATGTTCTGCCCGGAGTTGCTCCGCGATCTGGGCGCTGAAGCCTCTGGACTGTACTGCGAGGTCGACGGCACGTTCCCCAACCACCATCCAGACCCCACTGTACCAGAGTATCTGACGGATCTGATCGCTGAAGTCGCCAAGCAAGAGGCCGATCTGGGAATGGCTTACGACGGGGACTGTGACCGGCTGGGGGTCGTCGACGAACACGGCAACATCATCTGGGGCGATCAACTTCTCATCTTGTTCTCCCGTGAGGTCCTGGAGCGCCAGCCCGGAGCCACCATCATCTTCGAGGTCAAGTGCTCCCAGGCCCTGCCCGACGAGATAGAGAGAGCAGGCGGTGTGCCTCTCATGTGGCGCACCGGCCATTCTTTCATCAAGGCGAAGATGAAGGAGGTAGATGCTCCCCTCGCGGGTGAGATGAGCGGCCATCTCTTCTTCGCTGACGAGTACTTCGGCTACGACGACGCGCTATACGCGTCACTGAGGCTGGTGCGGCTCCTGTCCCGCTCTGACAAGACCATAGGCGAGATGCTGGCTGACGTACCGCGGTACTTCTCGACGCCGGAGATTCGGGTAGACTGCCCGGACGAAGAGAAATTCCAGGTCGTTTCTGACCTGGTTGCGTATTTCAAGCAGCAGTACGAGGTAGTGGATATCGACGGGGCTCGCGTACTGTTCGGCGACGGCTGGGGCCTGGTGCGAGCCTCCAACACCCAACCAGTGCTGGTCTTGAGGTTCGAAGCGCGGACCCCAGAGCGCCTGGAGGAGATCAAGCGCATCATCGTCTCCAGGCTGAGCGAGGTCTCGGGCGTCCAGATACCCCAGTGATCTCCAGCACCCAGAGATCTCCACAGGAGAAGGATGATGAAAAACGCCAAAAACCGCCAGGAAGAGTGGGCAAAGATTGGGAGTGACATCGAAAGGAAGATCAAGAAGGACCTGGCAATCTGGGCCGGAGCCGATGAGGGCGACAGCTGGGAGACGATCGGGCAGAAGATGGAGAGCAAGATAAGGGGCGAGGTCGCCACCAACGTGGGAGGAGAGCCGGCCGAGGATTGGGAGACAATCGGCCGACGCATCGAAGGGCGAGTCAAGTCTGGCATGGGAGAATGGGCTGGTGCAGATCCTGAAGACGATTGGGACACCATAGGCCAGAAGGCAAGCGGCAGAATAAAGGCCGATGTGGCCACCAGCGTGGGCGGCGAGACCGACGAGGACTGGGAAGAGATCGGGAGACACATCGAGAACCGGGTCAGTTCCGGGCTCGGACAGTGGGCTGGCGC
>DATKVP010000351.1:0-4323 GCA_035530015.1 Anaerolineae bacterium
TACTTCCCCGAACCTCTTCGTCACACGGCGATAGGTGACACTGGCCATATCACACCTCTCCACAAGCTATCGTGCGCTCAATCCTCGGCAGACAACCTCTTGAACAGCGCCAGGTAGTCGCGTAGATGCCGCGGGATCAGGAAGTTGTTCCGCACATGTTCTTTGGCGCTCGCTCCCATCACCTTCGCTTCATCCCGGTTCAACAAGAGGTACAGAACTTTCTCCGCACACTCCTCGACATCATGCACGAGAAATCCGGTCTGGCCATCGATGATCTGGAGCGGTATTCCTCCCACGGCGCCGCCCACCACGGCCTGCCCCTTCCACAGAGCCTCCGCAACCACCAGGCCAAACCCTTCTCGCACCGACTTCTGTATGACCACATCGGCATAGCTCTGCAGGGCGTTGACCTCCAGATCGTTGTTCCGCTGAAAGGAGAGAAGATGGATGTCAGGATCATTCCCCGCGTGTTGCTGGCTCTGCCGCATATAGGCCCAGCCCTCCGGATCATCGTTGGCCATGGTCGCCATCAAAACCAGTTGCACTTCGGGCACGCTCTTCTTCACCATGCGATAGGCGTCTACGACGCCCAGAGGATCCTTCCACGGATCGAATCTGGAAATCTGCGTGATCACCGGTCGATCTGTGTCCACACCGAGACCGAGGCAGATCCTCCGAGCCCTGCTGCGACGCATGGGCCGGTTCTTTCTGGACAGTGGATCGATGGACGGGGGTATGATGGCTAGCTCCGGAAACGCGATCCCCTCTCCTGCATAGTCCTTCATGCTGAAGATGCCGGCCTCATAGCCCGCAAGGAAGGGTACTAGGAACTCCCAGTAGCTCGGGTGGGGATGGGACGTGTCGATGTGGGAGCGCCAGATCCAGTGTCTGCCACCGTCATCGCCGTGGAAGCGCAGCAGGCCAGTCGGCTGGGGATCGTGTACCACGATGAAGTCGTATTGCCCTTCGAAATGCTCGGCGTTGATCTTGTTGTACCGCTCCCACGTCTCCTTCATACTGTCGCTCAGGGGAACGTCCATCCCTTGCAGGCCGTTGTGGAAGGCCTTGGTGACGTTGAAGAACTCGTCTGCGCCGACCATAACCTGCCACTCCGCATCCAACCCCACATCGCGCATCAATGGTATGAGGGATTGCAGTATCTCCGCCACACCTCCGCCAAAGGCTGTGGCGTTGATGTGCACCACTCTCGCTCCCTTCACCAATTCCGCGAGATGACGGATCTCGGCGATCAGGCCGTCTGTGATGATGCCCTTATACCCATCGAGCGGTCGTTTTCTTCTGGTCCTTACTTTCTCAAGCATGTTCTATGGAATTCAACCAGTCCTTTCCGTATCTTAACCCTTCACAGCCCCGGCAAGATAGTCAGCCCTCAGCCAGCGCTGCATCAGGTAGGTGACGATGACCACCGGGATGGTGACGATGGTGGCCCAGGTGGCAACCACCGTGGGTCCCGAACGCCCGATGATGTCCAGTAGTTGGATGGGCAACGTAGGGTGCAACAGCGTCAGAAAGCGCGCGTACGTTACCTCATCCCACGAAAGTAGCCAGGAGAATATCGCCGCCACGGAGATGCCGGGAGCCGCCAAGGGGATCACCACCCGCCACAGGGTGCCCAAGCGACTCGCCCCATCCACACTGGCCGCCTCCTCCAGATCTCGCGGAATGGTCTCAAAGGCCCCCACCAGGATCCAGGCACACACCGGCAACACCAGGATCAGATGCGCGAACACGAGGCCCAATATACTCTCGTACAAACCCAAACGCAAGAAGAGAACCGCCACAGGCAAGGCGATGCCGATCTCCGGATACATCCTGGTGAAGAAGAGACTGAGGATCAAGAAGTACTTGACCCTGGGCGCCATGCGCGAAATGGCGTAGGCGCCCGGCACGCTGATCAGCACCGCGATGGCCGTGGTGATCGTGGCCACAACCAGGCTCTTGGTGAAGGCAGGGTAGAGGGTCTCGCTGCTCAACACCCGTTCCCACCACTGAGTCGTAAACTTGGTGGGAAAATAGGCCGGGTGAGGCCGGAAAAACTCGCTCGGTTCCATCACCGAGAGCGCGACCATGAAGTACACAGGGGCTATGGTCACAGCGACCACCAGCAGCACCAGCGCGGCAAGTCCCGCCTTGCCCGCCACCTTCTTCCAGTTGATTCTACGAGGTTTCGGCGCTCCCTGCATCACTCCTTCGCTCATGCCGTGATCTCCTCCCTGCCAGCGATACGAATATAAAGGACCACTGCGACCAAGATCATCACCAGCAGGATGGTGGATGTCGCGGCCGAAGTCGTGTAGTACACGCGCTGATACTCATAGTATCCGAAGGTCGAGAGCACCGGCACCGTCCGCCCGACGCCCAGCCCCATCGGATGCGCGAAAATGCGGAAGGCATCGATGCCCCGTATGACGACGGCGGAGGTGATAGCCGGCCGAAGCAGGGGCATCGTGATCCTCCGAAAGCGCTGCCAGCGGCTGGCACCGTCCACCTGCGCGGCCTCGTACAGCTCGGTCGGGATCGACTCCAACCCGGCCAGCAGGATGAGCATCACCAGCGGTGTCACCTTCCACATGTCCGATATGGCTACGGTGAATAGCGCCATGGGATGCTTTAGCCAGTCTATGGGCTGTGCTATGAGGCTCAGATCGACAAGAGCTTCGTTCAGATACCCAGAAGACAGGAAGATGTAGCGCATGTTGGAGGCGGCAACCACCACCGGGATGCCCAAGGGCAGCAACATAATGGCGCGGAAGACGCCCCGCCCTCTGAAAGGACGCGCCATCATCATGGCCACAACCAATCCCAGGACAAGCTCCATGCCGACGCTGGTGAAGGTGATGACCAACGTGTTCGTGAACGCGGAGATAAACTGGTAGTCCTGGACTACCAGCCGATAACTCTCCAGAGAAGGAAACCCTCCACCTCGCGGTGGGTCCTGAAAACCAAGAAGGATGGAGGCGAAGACGGGCAGCAGCGTCGTCCCGAATACGTAGAGAAACAAAGGGGTGATGAGAATCATCTCAAACCCGTGTCTCTTGATGAAACCCCTGGCTCTGGCAGCAAGGCTGGGACCGAAAGACCGCGCATGTTCAGCAGTAGCCATCCTATCCCGCTCCCGTCAATTCCAGTCTTTGTACAGGCAGGGACTGGGCCCTGCTGCGGGCCCAGTCCCCAAGGAGACTACTCGTTGGCCGCGATGAGCGCCTCCAGACGTGTTGCCACGTCGTTCAGAACCGTCTCCACGTCCTCACCGTTGTATACCGTGCGATCCCATGCCTCCGTGATCAACGGGAATACATCCGTCGTCAAGTACGGCACGTTCGGCCTCAGCACTCCATCTCGCGCCGCTGCCTGTATCGCATCCCACAACGGCTGCTGATCCGCCGCTACCAGCCCCAGCGCATCGTCTCGCACCGCCGGCCACGATAGCTCGGATACGAAGATCTCCTGCGCCTCCTGCGACGTCATGAAGGCGATGAAGTCCAACGCGACATCCATGTTATCCGTACCCTTCGGGATGCCCAACACCTCACCACCCATCACGTGCGCCGACAACCAACCACCGTACACCGCGAAGTCCGTGAACCCGTAGTCGGTCGGCAGGACACTGTACCCGAACGGCCAGTTCTGCATGATGTGGCACTCACCACGAGCCAGATACTCGTTCGACGTGTCCCACTTCGCATCTCGCGTCGCCGCCTGGTTCAGCAGCCCAGAACTCCACATCTCCTGGAAGAGCTGGAACGTCTCCATGGACCCCTCATCGTTCAGCACCATCGGGTCCCCACCGTTAGACACGATCCACTCCCACAACAGCGTCGGCAGCGGCAATGCCTGGTCACCGCCTCCCTTGAAGATGCACTTGCCAGTCCCATACTCATCGTATAGCGCCTGGCATACGTCCTCGTACTCCGCTATCGTCGTCGGGGGCTCAAGACCCAGATCATCCATCACCGCCGTGTTGTAGTACGCGATCTGCACGTTGCCCCGATACGGCACAAACAGCAGCTTCCCGTCGAACGTCAACTGGTCCGTCAGGTAGCCGTAGATCTCCGCCGGCAGCTCATCCTGATACGGCGTCAGATCCTCCACCAGGTCCAGGCTCACCAACGGCGCCAGGGCCACATTGTCCTGCGCAATCACGTCGATCTCCACCCGGCCAGCCGCCTGCTGCGCCTGCAGCGTCGTCGCTACGTCCTCAGGCGGGATCTCCGCTATGTTGACCGTGTTGCCCGTCCGCTCCTCCCAGATGGGAATCACCTCGTCCCGCACCACCGCCAACTCCGCCTCCGCCAACCGAGT
>DATKVP010000352.1:0-2432 GCA_035530015.1 Anaerolineae bacterium
GGGTGAGGGCAAGGTCTTTGGCGACATTGATGAGGTCATGCTGGCCTATGAGTTGGGGCAGGTGCACTTGCACGCCAAGATCAAGCTGCGAGCCAAGGTTCTGGTCACCAAGAGAAGAATGACCAAGATCATAGACACCACCGTGGGACGCGCAATCTTCAACTCTGCTCTGCCTGAGGAGTTGAGATTCCGCAACGAGGAGCTCGACAAGGGTAAGTTGAGGCAACTCGTCGCGGAATGCTACTACAAACTCGGTTCCGAGGCCACAGCCACCATGGTCGATGAGATCAAGGAGCTGGGTTTCAGGTTTGCCACGCGGTCTGGTCTGACCATCGCTGTGAGCGATATCACGATACCCGAGCAGAAGGAGATCATTCTCCGGGAGGTATCGGCGGAGGCCGAGGATATCGAGCGGCAGTATCGTCGTGGGCTCATAACCGAGAATGAGCAGTATGTGAAGAAGGTGGAACTCTGGACGGAGGCCATGGACGAGGTCACGGAGGCTGTGAGACAAGCCCTTGATCCCATGGGTTCCATCAGGCTCATGGCCGCCTCGGGTGCGACCAAGGGCGGGTTCCAGCCCATCCGACAGTTGGCCGGGATGCGCGGTCTCATGGCTGACCCGGCGGGTCGTATCATTGACTTGCCAATTCGCTCCAATTTCCGCGAGGGACTCACAGCGCTGGAGTTCTTCATCTCCACTCATGGAGCGCGCAAGGGGCTGGCGGACACGGCTCTGCGGACGGCAGACGCAGGCTATCTGACTCGTCGGCTGGTTGACGTGGCACAGGACGCGATTGTGAACGCCGAGGACTGTGGTACAGAGAACGGCATATGGGTGAGAGCCGATCGTTCAGAGGAGATCGGCGAGTCGGTGGAAGAGCGTGTCTGGGGGAGGCTGGCACTGAGCGACATCGTCGACCCTGGGACGGGCGAGGTGATTGTCGAGAAAGGGGAGATGATCACCCGGGCACACCTGGTTGGCATTGAAGCCGCGGGTGTGCAGGAGATGTACGTCCGTTCACCACTGACGTGCGAGCTGAGGTATGGTGTGTGCCGCAAGTGCTACGGCCGAGACCTGGCGAGGGATGGGTTGGTCGGAATGGGCGAGGCCGTGGGTATCGTGGCCGCTCAGTCCATTGGTGAGCCAGGTACCCAGCTTACTCTTCGGACCTTCCACACGGGAGGCGTGGTAGAGGGCGAGCACAGGGACATCACTCACGGTCTTCCCAGAGTTCAAGAGTTGTTCGAGGCCAGGAGTCCGAAGGGGCAGGCTATCATCGCCGACATGGACGGTACTGTTCAGATGCTGCATGAAGACGGCATGCGCAAGATCGTACTCACGGCCACAGACGTCTACCGCGATGAGCATGAGATTGCGCACGGATACAGAATCCTCGTCGACGACGGTGATGAGATTGAGAAGGGCACTCTGCTAGCGCAACGCGGGCAAGAAGGCAGTGCACGGTTCGATCAGGTGCTGGCGCTGGCTGGCGGCAGGGTCATCAAAGATGACAACAAGATCACCGTGTATCGCGAGGAGCAGGTGAACACCGAATACGAGGTGGCGTCCAACGTACGTCTGCACCTCCGCAACCTGCAAAGCGTGACCGCGGGCGAGCAGTTGACCGAGGGACCGTTGAACCCGCATGAGGTACTCCGCATACAGGGTCGAGAAGCCGTGCAGGTGTACCTCTTGGAGGAGATACAGAGGGTCTATCGCTCGCAGGGCGTATCCATCAACGACAAGCACATCGAGATGATCGTGAGACAGATGCTCAGCAAGGTGTCCGTAACCTCGGTGGGCGACACCGAGTTTCTGCTGGGCGAAACCGTGGATCGTCTGGCGTTTGAGGACGCCAACGCGCGGGCTGTGGAGGAGGGTGGTAGTCCGGCCACCGCCCGTGAGGTCCTCCTTGGAATCACCAAGGCGGCGCTCAAAACGGAAAGTTTCCTGTCAGCCTCATCCTTCCAGCACACGATAAACGTACTGGCTCAGGCAGCGATAGAGGGGAAGCGCGATGAGTTGCGCGGGCTGAAAGAGAATGTGATCATTGGCAAACTGATCCCTGCGGGGACAGGTTTCCACGTAGAGGAGAAAGAGGAGGAGAAAGAGGTAGAGATGGCACTCGAGGAGGAGACAGCGGACCTAGCTCTTGAACCGGAGCTAGCTGCCTCGTGATCAGAATCGCGGGAAGGTACGGCTGGCACCTCTCTAGGCAGCCTATGACGGAGATGCAGTAGCCTGCCGATTGTGGCGGGCTGCGGTCTCCCACAAGTGTAGAAGCCTAAGCTGAAGGGGGATATCTGGATTACCATGGTAGATATGATGATGGGCGAAGAGGGACTGAACAACGATGAAGATTCTGGATCGCCCATGTGGGAGTTCCTCAAGGAAGAGTACGACTACAAGCGCCCCAAGAGAGGTGATA
>DATKVP010000353.1:0-5694 GCA_035530015.1 Anaerolineae bacterium
GACACTGGTGAGTTCGTGGGCGACTACCGGTTGAAGGTGGGAGGGGAGACGATCACTGCGCCCAAGATAGTGATTGCGTCTGGTGCCCGGGCACTGGTGCCGCCCGTAGAGGGGCTCGAAGACGCGGGGTACATCGATCACGTCTCGGTCCTCGATCTGGAGAGCTTGCCGGAGAGCCTGATCATCATCGGAGGCGGCTACATTGCGTGTGAGTACGGTCACTTCTTCTCGGCGCTGGGGACAAAGGTGACGATCCTGGAGATGATGCCACGGCTGCTGCTGGGCGAGGATGCAGAGATATCAGAGATCGTCGAACGCCGTTTCTCCAGGTATGTAGAGATCCACACTGACCACAAAGTGGTGAAAGTGGAGAAGAGGGATGGTGTCAGGGTCGCGATAGCGGTAGATGGCGAAAGCGGCGAGGAGCGCGAATTCGTCGCCCAGGAGGTGATGCTGGCCGCCGGTGTGAGGTCGAACGCCGACCTGCTAAAGCCCGAGCTGACGGGGGTCGAAACGGACGAGCGCGGCTGGATCAAGACAGACCAGTATCTCCAGACGACGAAAAGTGACATCTGGGCGCTGGGAGATGCCACGGGCCGGTTCATGTTCAGGCACACCGCCAATTACGAGGCAGAGGTCGTATGGACCAACGCCTTCACCGAACACAAGCACCAGGTCGACTACCACGCTGTGCCCCACGCCGTGTATGGCCACCCCCAGGTGGGGGCCGTGGGACTGACGGAGGAGCGGGCCAAGGAAGTGGACTATGAGATCCTCGTCGGTAGGGCGCGCTACATGGACGTCACCAAAGGGTACGCTATGGGCGAAGAAGACGGCATGGTGAAGGTGGTCGTGGAGCAGGGGACTGGCAGGATCCTGGGCTGTCACATTGTGGGACCTCACGCGGCGATCCTGGTCCAGCAGATAGTCTATTTGATGAACGCCGGGGATCAGGACTACATGCCTCTGGCGGATGCTCAGGTTATACATCCTGCACTCAGCGAGGTGGTGATCAACGCCTTCGGCAACATGGCGCCGCCCGGACACGTGCATGCCCACTAGGGACCATCGGCGGAGTGCGGCTGGTAGTGCATCTTGATTCCGATATTCACGGTGACATGCCTCGGCACGGCTGGACAGCGGCTGACCCAGAGGTCGCGGGTGCGGACAGACTGGTGGTGAGCGGCGTGGAGTCGGACGAGGCCACGGCCACCTTGGAGGTGTTGGGCGAGGAGTTCGTGCCGGAGCCCGGTTCGGTCATCCTTCTGGGAAGCGGCCTCGGCCTGGCTATCGTGGGGCAATTGGTGCTCGCACACGGCGGGCAGGTGCGCGTCGAGAGCCAGGTGGGAGAAGGCACGACCTTCATCATCGAACTGCCGGCCGCTGACGTCTAGCCTTCCGCGCCGTCACGGGCCTCCGTTCTCCAGCGCCTGATTGAACAGCGAGGGCAGGAATCCCCATACCGTAGCGTGGTCGCAAGTGCTCCCTTGCCCCAGGTTGGTATCTTCCGTGGAGGTCTAGAAGCAGCGTCGCAGATCTCCGCGTGAGACTGGCAGTGTTTTGACAATGTGTGCGCTTCGGTTCATAATTAGTAGAGCAAAGTATTAGGGAGGCTAAGCGCCGTGACCGGCAACATGGATTTGGCGGCCCGGGAGATCATGGAAGTGGTGCCGATGGTGATGCGCACCCTGGCGCTGGAGATGAGGAGCGTGGGGCATCTGCCGGAACCGGCCCATCTCCGACTGCTGGTCCTCCTGGCAGAGTGTCCTCACAATCTGAGTGAGCTGGCGGAGAAGCAAGCGGTGAGTCTGCCAACGATGTCCAACTCCATCAGCACTCTGGTCGAACGCGGTTGGGTGGCGCGGTCGAGAAGTCTTCACGACCGGCGCAAGGTGCAGGTAGAATTGATGTCTGCTGGTCGTGAGATACTGGACCAGATGAGGGTTGCGGTGGAGGGACGCATGGTGCGAAGGCTCTCGTGCCTCTCGCCTGCGGAGTGCGAGCACCTGGTACAGGGGTTGGAGATGTTGCGTGGATGCTTCGTTCGGCTCCCCGGGGGTGAACAGGCTCCCAGGTAGACTGGCTACGTGCGGGACGGAGCACCTCGGCGCTGGATGACGTACGAGTAGGAGTGATACCTTTTGATAGAATCGAGATCTGAGAAACACGCTGAAGGGGGCCATGGACGCGCCACTGGCGGACTGGGTTCACCACTTATGCGCGGCTTGAGGTTCCTCTCTGGATACAAGTGGGAGACTGGCGGTGCGTTTTTCAGCCTCCTGTTGAGCACAGCGGGTACTCTGGTGGTACCCCGCTTGACTCAGGTGGTCATCGACCAGGGGATCACGCTGCAAACCATGACCGTGATCGTCTGGGGAGCGCTGGGCATCGTGGTGGCGGCCGGAGTGGCTGCGGTGTTTACGTACTCGAGGGGCTACCTGGCTGCAAAGGCGTCCCAGGGTGTGGCCTACGATCTTCGCAACGCTCTATACGCCCACATACAACGGCTCTCCTTCGGCTACCACGACAAGGCGCAGACGGGGCAGCTGCTTACCCGGGCTACGAGCGATGTGGAGTTGGTGCGGACTTTCATCAGCACGGGCCTCGTGCAGCTGATCAGCGCGCTGCTGATGATGGTGGGCAGCCTGATCCTGCTGGTGGGAACCAACTGGCAGTTGACGCTGTTGACCCTGCCGCTGATGCTCCTGGTACTGGTGGTGTTTGGGTTCTTCGCCAGCAAGGGGCGCCCGCTCTTCATCCGGGTGCAGCAAAAGCTTGGGGTGCTGAACACCATCCTTCAGGAGAATCTAGCGGGCATCAGGGTGGTGAAGGCGTTCGCCCGAGAACCATGGGAGAGGGAGCGCTTTGACGGAGGCAATGTGGAGTTCCGCGATGCCAATCTCCGTGTGGGCAGGATGTTTGCCTTTGTCATGCCCCTTATCTTCACCCTCGCCAACCTTGGTACACTCATTGTGGTTTGGGGGGGCGGCTACCAGATCATCGCCGGTCGCCTCACCATCGGGGAGCTGGTGGCCTTCCAGAGCTATTTGATGATGACCATGTTTCCCATCGTGATGCTGGGCATGATCATCATGGCCGTATCCCAGGCTGGGGCCGGTGCTCAGCGGATCTTCGAGATCCTGGATGCGCAGATAGAGGTCACGGACAGGCCGCAGGCTGCAGATCTGCCGCCCATTGAGGGTCGGGTGGAGTTCGAGAATGTCACCTTCCGCTATTTCCGTGAACAGGAGCCTGTGCTCAGGGAAGTTAGCTTCGTCGCCGAGCCAGGGGAGACGGTGGCCCTGTTTGGGGCCACGGGCTCGGGCAAGAGTACGATCATCAATCTCATCCCCCGGTTTTACGATGTGTCCGAGGGCCGGATAACGGTGGATGGGCATGATGTGCGCGATGTCACGCTCCAGTCGCTCCGTCGCCAGAGCGGTATCGTGCTTCAGGAGACCATCCTCTTCGGGGGCACGATCCGCGAGAACATCGCCTACGGCAAGCCTGACGCTTCAGACGAGGAAATCATTGCCGCGGCCAAGACGGCGGAGGCAGACGACTTCATCGCCAGCTTTCCAGAGGGCTACGACACGGCTGTGGGCGAGCGGGGAGTGACGCTTTCTGGCGGCCAGAGGCAGCGCATCGCCATCGCCCGGGCACTGCTCATCGATCCGCGCATCCTCATTCTGGACGACAGCACCAGCAGCGTGGATATTGAGACTGAGTTGCGCATCCGGCGGGCGCTGGAGCGACTGCGCGTTGGCCGGACCAGCTTCATCATCGCACAGAGAATCAGCACGGTGCAGCACGCGGATAAGGTTGTGGTGCTCGATGGAGGGCGTGTGGTGGCGCAGGGTACCCACGACGAGTTACTGCGGGACAGCCCGATCTACGCCGAGATCTACTGCTCTCAGCTACAAGATGACCGCGAGCCGCTGTCGGAGGCGGCCACGGTTGTGCGGGCTGAAGCAGAGAAGGGGGTGTCCTGATGTTTCACGGTCCAGGGCGTGGTCTTACACGAGAGGTGGAACGGGCGGGCGATGTGCGCTCTACGGTACGTCGGCTTCTACAGTATCTTCGGCCCTTCAAGGGGCATCTATCCTTCGCTGCGCTGCTGGTCCTGGTCAACACGGTGTTGACGGTGGCCGCTCCCGGGCTCATCGGCCAAGCGGTGGATATTCTCTGGCGCTTCCTGAGCGGTGAGATAGAGAGCGGGGCGGCGCTCAGCGGCCTCAATCGCACCATGATCCTGCTGTTGGTTGCCTACGGAGGGGGTTGGGCGGCCAATCTGGGCAGCTTCTACTCCATGGTCACGGTGGGCCAGAACGTGCTTTATCGGATTCGAGGCCAGATCTTTGCCAAGATCCAGGAGTTGTCCCTGGGGTTCTTCGACCAGCACGAAGCGGGCGACTTGATGTCGCGGTTGACCAACGACACCGATGTCATCAACCAGGTGTTGACCATGGGCCTCGTCCGACTGTTCAGCAGTGCCATGACCCTGGTCGGAATCCTGATCGCCATGCTGGTGCTGAACTGGCGACTGGCGTTAGTCAGCTTCAGTGTGCTCCCCGTGATGGTGATCAGTACAGTCTTCTTCTCTGGTCGAGCGCGTCGAGCCTTTCGCGTGACTCGTAAGACCATCGGCGGCGTGAGCGCCGAACTGGAGGAGAACATTGCCGGCGTCAAGGTAGCCCAGGCCTTCAGCCGCGAGCAGGCTAACGTCGAATCCTTCAGGCAGGTCAGCGCGGCCAACAGGGATGCCAACGTCACTGCTGAGTCTATCACCGCGGCCTTTGCGCCCACACTGGACATCCTGGCCACGGTAGGCATCGCCATCGTGGTGGGTTTCGGAGGGTATCTGGCCTTGAACAACCTGGCGACGGTGGGCGTGATCGTGGCCTTTGTGCAGTACGTTCGCCGTTTCTTCGAGCCTGTGCGCGCCATCTCCATGATCTGGGGCAATCTTCAATCGGCCGTCGCTGGCGCGGAACGCATCTTCGAGCTACTGGATACCCCGCCTGACATCGTAGACCAGCCGAACGCCTTCGAGCTGCCAACCATCGAGGGTCGGATCGCCTTCGAGGGCGTATGCTTCGAGTACAAGCCGGGCGAGCAGGTCCTGGAGGACATCGACCTGGTAGCGGAACCAGGTCAGACGGTGGCTCTCGTTGGGCCCACCGGGACGGGCAAGACGACGGTGATCAACCTCCTCGGCCGCTTCTATGACGTGTGTGGCGGCCGGGTCACTATCGATGGGCACGATGTCCGCGAGGTGGCGCGGGCCAGCCTGCGCAGGCAGATGGGCATTGTGCTGCAGGACACGTTCCTCTTCTCGGGTACGGTGATGGACAATATCCGATACGGACGGCTGGACGCGAGCGATGAAGAGGTGACAGAGGCGGCGAAGCTCGCCAGCGCCCATGACTTCATCACCCGGCTTGCCGACGGGTATCAGACGGAGCTGACGGAAAAGGGCAGCAATCTGAGTCAGGGTCAGAGGCAACTGATCTCCATAGCCCGTGCGGTGCTGGCCAGGCCCCGTATCCTGATCATGGATGAGGCGACCTCCAGCGTGGATACTCGTACCGAACTCCTCATCCAGCACGCTCTACAGGAGCTGTTACGCGGGAGAACGAGCTTCGTGATTGCCCACAGGCTGAGCACGATCAGAGACGCGGATCAGGTGATCTT
>DATKVP010000354.1:0-3165 GCA_035530015.1 Anaerolineae bacterium
AGAGGTGACGGAGACTGCCAACACTGCACACTGGACGGAGGAGCAGCACGATCTGGCCGCGATGTCGAGCGATGGCCGCACGACGGCCGCGGTTCTGCAAGCCATGCTGGCTGTCGACCCTGACAACCCTCTGGTGCCCAAATCGGTACGGTGGTTGATGTGGGGTCGGCAGGGGGGATACTGGCATACGACCTACGAGACGGCGGAGATCGTCCTGGCCCTCGCCGGCTGGCTGGATGTCGCGGGCCTACCAGAAGGAACCTTTGGCTATCAGGCACTTCTCAACGGCGAGTTGCTGGCGGTCGAGATGGCGACCCCGCAGAACATAGGAGCACATCTAGAACTCAGCATTTCGGACCTGTCTCCTGGAGACAACAGCATCGAGATCGTGGCTGAGGATCCGGGGGTTGTGTATGTGGCGACCGCTCTGGGCTACTTCAGTCAGATACAGACGCTTGAGGCGGCGCGGTCTTTGAACGGTCCCGTTATTGAGCGGGGGTACGAACATCCCCTCAGCGGGGAACCGTTGGCGCGCTGCCGCGTGGGCGATCTGATACGCGTGCGCCTGAGGATCGATCTGCCCACCGATGGGTGGTACGTTGTCGTGGAGGACCCGCTGCCGACCGGCACAGAGCCGGTGGACGTCAGTGCGAAGGCGGTTGCGCTCGACGGGGCTGAAGATCTCGAGACACGCCTGCGTGTCGTCCCGCGCGACGGGCACACTGTGTTCTACGCGACTCGGCTCGAACGTGGTGTCTACGAGTACACCTACATCATTCGAGCCACGACGGCGGGCCAGTTCAGGGCGATGCCTGCGGAGGTCATGCTCATGTATGCGCCAGAAGTCTGGGGGAGATCTGCCAGCAGTGTTCTGCGTATTGACAGGCGTCCTTGAGCCCCGTATTTCATCTTGACAATTCTCGAGCCCCATGTTATAATGGTGCGAGTTTTTTGCATTGCTCAACGCTGAGTCTCTCGGATGCTGCGAAAGGAGGTGGTTCCACGGTTCATTTCCCCGAAAAGCAATGCACGTGTGTTGAATGTGCCGTATATTTGATCGAAGGAGGAAAAGAGGATGTTTAAGAACGTCAAGGTCTGGAGTGCGCTGATCTTGCTGGGCCTGGTTCTGGGTCTGATCGCAACTTCGTGCGCTCCGGCCGCCCCCGCGCCCGAAGAGGTGGTGGATTTCATCATCGCACAGGGCGCCGATGCCACGAAGACGGACCCCACCGATGTTACCGATGGTGAATCCATTCGGGTCTGCAACCAGCTCTACGATGCCTTGGTCAGGTTTGAGCCTGGCAAGACGACTGTAGAGCCAAACCTCGCGACAGAGTGGACCACATCAGACGACGGCCTCGTCTGGGAGTTCAAACTGCGCGAGGACGTGAAGTTCCACGATGGGACCGACTTCAACGCTGAGGCGGTGGTGTACAACGCCATGCGCCAGCTCGACCCGGACCATCCGGAGCACACCGGAGTCTTCGAGTACTGGGAGTACATGTATGGCGGGTTCCTGGGCGATGTGGACGATGACGGCAACCCCACCTCTGTAGTCAAGTCGGTGGAGGCGGTTGACGAGTACACCGTCCGCTTCAACCTGAACATGCCGCTGGGTCCCTTCATCCAGGACATGGCCATGTTCTACATGTACCAGATCAGCCCGACGGCACTGAAGGAGCAGGGCGAGAACTACGGTCTGCCTGCATACACGCCGGCAGGCACCGGCCCCTTCAAGTTCGTGGAGTGGGTGGAGGGCGATCACATCACTCTGGAGCGCTATGACGGCTACCATGGTGAGGTGGCCAAGATCAACAGGGTGATCATCAGGATCATCCCTGACAACGCTGCCCGCTATCTCGCTCTGCAGGCCGGGGACATCCATGGGATGGGTTTCCCCAACCCTGATGACGTGCCGAATTGCGAGTCCGATGAGAACTGCCAGGTCCTCCTGAGGCCGCCCAATACCACGGCGTGGATCAACATCATGACCGACCGCGCGCCGTGGGACGATCCGAACGTGCGAAAGGCCCTTTCGCTGGCCATCGACAAGCAGGCCATCGTCGACAGCCTGTATGGTGGTCTGGGCATAGTTGCCACCCAGTACGTGCCGCCGTCACTGTGGGGGAACAACCCCAACATCGAGGACTACGGCTACGACCCCGAGGAGGCCAGGCGGTTGTTGGACGAGGCTGGGGTGGAGGAGGGCTTCACCTTCGACTTCTGGTACATGCCCAACCCTCGACCCTACTACCCCGTGCCTGAGGACATCGCCGAGGCCATCGCCTCGTACTGGGCCGACGTAGGGCTCAACCCGCAGTTGAAGACGGAAGACTGGAGCACCTATCTTGATGATAGGGCAGCTGGTGTATTCGATATCTGGATGCTCGGATGGACTGGCGACAACGGTGACCCGGACAACTTCTTCTGCTACTTCGTCTGCATCCCCAAGCCCAGGGAGGGTAACTGGAACACGGAGCGTGCTCAGCAGGCGATTGACCTGTTGCTGCAGGCCCAGGCCCTCAGTTCCCAGGCCGAGCGCGAGCCTCTGTACCAGCAGGCCGCGGAATTGGTACATGAGGATGCCCCAAAGGTCTTCATGGCCCACAACGAGACGGCCTTGCTCTTCAACGCCAACGTGCGAGGATTTGTGCCCAGCCCTCTGGGTGAGGAGTTCTACAACAGCGTCTACTTCGAGGAGTAGGACGAGTTCCTTACCAGTCAGGCTCCGGCGCCAGCCGGAGCCTGACGTTATTTTCTAGGGAGCCATTCATGACGAGCTACATCATCCGGCGTCTTCTGTCCTTGATCCCCACGCTCTTCGGGGTCTCCATCATCGTTTTTCTGTTCCTGCGGATGATCCCTGGAGATCCAGCGCTGGCCCTGGCCGGTGAGCACGCCACCGACGCCAACGTGGAGCGCATACGTGAGGAGTTTGGCTTGAACAAGCCCTTGCCGCAGCAGTATCTGACCTACATGGGCAAGATACTGCGGGGAGACCTGGGTCGATCCATCCTGAGCAGAAGGCCCATTGCCGATGAGATACGGGCTCGCTTTCCGGCCACCGTTGAGCTGAGCCTCTGTGCACTTATCGTGGCCTTGGTTGTCGGGTTGCCGGCAGGTATCATATCCGCCACGAAGCGAAACTCCATCTTCGACAACATC
>DATKVP010000355.1:0-3811 GCA_035530015.1 Anaerolineae bacterium
TCTTGTATAATTGCGCCGTTGCCAAAAACCAGTAGCATAAGGGATGGTTATGCCTAGCGACAGTAGGTTCAGCATAGAGCTCGACCGAGACATCTGTAAGGGTAGCGACTGCTACATCTGCGTCAACGCGTGCCCCAGGGGAGTGATGGCCGAGGGCGACGAGATCACTCCCAAAGGACTCCGCCCCTCGCGGATCGAGAACCCCGACGAGTGCACAGGGTGCAGGATCTGCGAATCCCTGTGCCCAGACCTGGCCATTACTATCATTGAGAAATCGTCGACTATCCCGGCGGGGCCAGCAGTCTCAGATGAGAGACCCACCGCCGAGGCTAGCGGAGGCTGGACGACCGTGCAGAGCAAGCTCAAGCCGGGCGCCCACTACATGATGGGCGACGAGGCCTGTGCAGAGGGCGCTCTGGCTGCGGGGTGTCGCTTCTACGGAGCGTACCCGATAACACCTGCCTCCGAGATCATGATCCAGATGGCCAACCGGCTTCCCGAAATGAATGGCGTCTTCGTGCAAATGGAGGACGAGATAGGGAGCATGGCTGCCGTGATAGGCGCCTCCTGGGCCGGTCTGAAGAGTATGACTGCCACGGCTGGCCCCGGCTTCAGCCTGATGATGGAGAACATCGGCTACGCCTGCATGACAGAAACGCCTTGCGTCGTGGTCGACATTCAGCGAGCGGGGCCGAGCACCGGCCAGGCGAGCCGACCGGCCAGCGGTGACGTGATGCAGGCCAAATGGGGTACCCACGGAGGAGTGGAGATCATCGCCCTTGCCCCCTGGTCTGTTCAGGAGATGTACGACCTCACCATCAGGGCGTTCAACCTATCCGAGCGCTTCCGAGCGCCTGTCATCCTCCTCGGGGACGCAATCGTGGGGCATCTCCGGGAAAGCTTCCACGTCGCCGAGACGGTCAACCAGTTCAACAGAATCAAGGTTCCTGGCGCGCCGCCCTTTGGTACCGACGAAGATGACGGAGTTCCGCCCATGCCCGCCTTTGGTGAGGGGGAGCGGCTCCTGATCACTGGCTCGACGCATAATCGGTACGGAGTTCGCAAGACGGCGGACCCGGAGGTGCAGAACCGGCTGGTGACGCGACTTTCCAGGAAGATCACGTCCCACCTGGACGAGATCACAGACTATGAACTGTACTATGAGGATGGCGCCCGCCGCCTGGTAGTCGCATACGGCTCGACGGCACGCAGTGCTCTGTGGGCAGTCAAGGAGGCGCGTGACCACGGTGAGAAGGTGGGCATGCTCCGCCTCAAGAGCATGTGGCCGTTCCCCGGCGACGTGATCAGACAGTGGGGCGACCGCTGCGAAGAACTCATCGTCCCGGAGACGAACTTGGGACAGGTGTCGCAGGTTGTGAGCGCGTACACGTCCACGCCGGTGAGCCTGATCTCCCAGACCAACGGAGAGATTATGGATCCGCGGCGTGTGCGCGACTTCTTAGTGGGAAGCAAAGGATAGTTCACTCGCGATCCGGGCTGACGCAAAGCGGGTGCGCCG
Organism: Anaerolineae bacterium; assembly: GCA_035530015.1. Classification (GTDB taxonomy): domain Bacteria; phylum Chloroflexota; class Anaerolineae; order UBA7937; family B3-Chlor; genus JAUVXJ01. Next base: position 1,520 of record DATKVP010000355.1, read on the forward strand.
ACGGCTCAGCTGGGCGAGCACGGATGCGAGATGACTTGTTTGAAAGGTGAGTGAGAGATGGGTCGACTGCTAAGAGAGAAGTATGTCAGACAGCCAACGCCTTTCTGTGCTGGTTGCGGTCATGGCATCTTCATGAATGCTTTCCTTCACGCGGTTGACGAGGTGGGCTTGGACTTCAAGAACACAGTCTTCGTCTCCGGGATCGGCTGCGGGGCCTGGGTACCCAGTCCTCATTTCCGAGCCGATACGCTACACGTTACCCACGGCCGGGCCGTCGCCTACGCCACTGGGGTCAAGATGACACGGCCTGATCTGAACGTCATCGTGATCGGTGGTGACGGCGACATAGCAACCATCGGCGGCAATCACCTTATCCACGCTGCGCGCCGCAACGTCGGCCTCAAGGTGTTCTGTCTCAACAACCTGTTGTACGGCATGACGGGTGGCCAGGTCTCCGCCGCCACGCCGCAGGGAGATATCACGGTCACCACCCCCCAGGGCAACCCCGAAAGGGCATTTGATCTGGTTGCTCTGGCGCGCGGAGCCGGGGCGCCCTACGCAGCGCGATTCCCGGTCTCGCGACCCCGGAAGTTGAAGCAGGGCATCATGAACGCGCTTCGTTTCGAACAGTTTGCGTTCATGGACGTTCTGTCGCTCTGTCCCACACAGTATGGCAGAGCCAACAGGGCAAGGCGCGGGTTTGAGGGACCGAGCCTCATCTGGAGCATGTTGCAGTGGCAGAAAGGCATAGTCGTCGATCGAGAGAAGTTCGACCCCGAGATGACAGAGGATAAGATAGCGATCGGAGAGTGGTATGCGCAGAGCTGAGGTGCTTTTCGCCGGTCTCGGAGGACAAGGCGTACAGCTAGCAGGCGATATCCTGGCGCGGGCATGCACCCTGGCGGGAAGGCACGTCTCAGTGTTGCCTTCCTATGGGGCCGAAGCCAGAGGTACCTTGATACGTTCCGAGGTGGTGATCTCTGACGAAGACATCATCTATCCAGGAGTATTGGAGCCGGCCGTCTTCGTAGCCTTTTCTCAGGAAGCCTACGACTACTTCCTGAAGTCCGTGGCGAAGCAGACCTTGGTGTTCTATGACCCTGCTTCGGTGACTCCAACAACGAGCGACTCTTCCGCGGCCAGGCAGTATCCCATCGGCGCCATAGAAGCTGCCTCCGACGTTGGAAACGCGAAGGCAGCCAACATGGTGATGCTTGGAGCCGTGGCTGCCTCTTCCGAGCTAATATCAAAGAAGACTCTCGAGGAAGTTGTTTCAGAGGGACCGAAGAAACGCGCCGAGACTAGCGTCAAGGCTTTGCATAGAGGATTCGAGCTAGCCAGCCAACAGATGGGCTCATAGGGGGTCTGCCTGCCTGCCCGCTCTGACTAGCTGCGGGGTGAAACGAGGACGACTACCTCACAACAGGCCAAGTGTGCCGACGGCCGCCTGATGTGCCGCCCCCGCTCCCGAGCGCGCTGATCTTCGGAAGAGGGGCTAGCCACTGCCCGCGGCCACAGCAAGCCCTTCGCGCGGGGCGAAGCTACGTTCCCGGCTGGCGTCCGGTATGAGTCTCCGGTGCGTGACACGCTGCACTACTGCCAGCAACTCTCCAATGTTGAACGGCTTGGCGAGCAGGGCCTCGGCATGCTCTCCAGCGAAGCGCACGACCTCATTCGTCGGGTAGGCAGTCATCGCTACAATGACCGTTCCGGGGCTCACCTGCTTGATGCCGCGCACCAGGTGGCGGCCGTCCCTCTGACGGAGCCCTAGATCCGCTATGGCAAGGTCAAAACGGTGGCCCGCGAACAACCCCAAAGCTTCGTCGCCGTGAGGGGTAGTTGTCACATCATACCCTTCCCTCCTCAGCGCCTTAGCCAGGAAGTCGAGAATCACCGGCTCGTCGTCGAACACGAGTATGCTTTCACGCCTATGATAGCCATCTAGGTATCCGCTGCTGACCATCTCTCCTCCGATCGCGACAGTTGACGATCGTCTGAGTTGATACCCCTTCTCACCCCTCGTGGCTAGGTCACTGGCCGCGCCACCATCTACTTCCGGCATCCTGCGGCCAAGAAGCTGAGACATCCATCGTGCAATTGCGCAGCGAGAGAACCGTCTCACCACAGACGCTGGTGACTACTCCCTATGCGCCACGCTGGCCAGCCGAGCAACAGACCAACGACTCGGTCGGGGGCCAAATCCCAGGCTCCTGTCGCCGTCTGCCAACTCTACCTTGCCCCATCCGCAACGGGGACAGACCACAACTCGGCCAGTCGCACCCCTCAGATGAG
>DATKVP010000356.1:0-2916 GCA_035530015.1 Anaerolineae bacterium
GTTGACTGTCCTCAGCTTGCGCGCAGCTGCCTCCGCTTTCGGCAGACCAGCCGCCACGTCCTCCTCATCGAAAAGGATCTGCCTCTGTAGATTGTTCAGTTCTACGCAGTCGCGGTCCACCAACCTCACGCGGCCCACGCCGGCCCGGACGAGGTTGTCGGCGATGTGTGTGCCCAGGCCACCGCACCCTATCACGGCGGCTGACGAGGAGATCAGCTTGCGTTGTCCAGCCTCACCGACGCCTGGGAACACTGTCTGGCGTACATAGCGATCGAGTTGCATCCTAGTCTCCATCTCCTCATCTCCCCAGAGCAGTAGGGACGGCTCGTAGGCGCAGGGGCTTGACTGTTCAGAGGATCAAGCCGCGCGGGCGTTGCTCCCCTCCTCTCGGCATTATACCCGGCGCAGTAGTGCGTCGCAAAGCATAACGCCCGGAGTGGAGTGCAAACGCCTGAGTGCCGGCGCTGTGGGGCGTCACGCTCGAGCACGGCGGTCCAGGACGGGATGTGCTATACTGCCAGGACAGGTCTTCAGGGTATCCCAGGTGAGCAAGGTGTCGGAGAGATGGCGAGCGGAAGAACACTTCTGATCGTGAACCCCCTCCGGGGTGGAATGGTCGGGATGCATCTGGCCAAGATGGAGGCTGTACTCGCGAAGCATGGTTTGCGGTATGATGTGCAGTTCACGGAGCACAGGGGCCACGCGCTGGAGCTTGCCCGCCGGGCGGTGTCGGAGGGGTATGAGACCATCGCGGCTGTGGGTGGCGATGGTACGGTAAACGAGGTGGTCAACGCCGCCGTCGGTTCATCGACGGCTGTGGCGGCCCTGCCGTTGGGCGCTGGAAACGACTTCCTGCGCAGTCTAGGGATCTTGACGTGGGAGGAGGCGTGCTTGGCACTGGCGGCCGGGGACATCAAGGCTATCGACGCAGGGTTGGCGGACTACCAGGACGAGGCCGGGGAGCGGAGGCAGCGTTACTATGCCGTCCTGGCCGATGTGGGCTTCGGCTCAGAGGTGGTGCGCAATACCCCTCGACGGTTCAGACACGCGCTGGGCGGAGGACTCGGTTATGTCATCAGCCTCTATCGCACCGCCGTGAAGGGACAAGCCCGGGCATGCCGGATGAAGGTCTGGGCGGATGGTCAACTGACATGCGACGAACGGCTGCTGCTGGTGGAGGCCCTCAACGGGATGTACGCCGGTGGTGGGCTAAAGGTGGCTCCCAAGGCGAAGCTGAATGATGCCTTGCTCGACGTTTTCATGGTGCGGGACATGCCCTGGCCGATGATCTGGACCCTCTTCCCCAAGATCTATAGGGGCACGCACATCGAGCACGAGCGAGGAGAGTACTTCCAGGTCCGCGAAGTGGCGGTTGACGCTGATCAGACAGTCAGGATAAGCGTCGACGGAGAGGTGGTCGGTCACACCCCTGCCACGTTCAAGGTGGTGCCTGGAGCCCTCAAGGTAAGGTACCCACGGAGTGAGGACAGCTGGGGATAGTCCAAATGGCAGGTTACCCTAAGGTTCCTCTGTGGCCTGTCCCGCATTCATCGTGACAAGTTCTTGACTTAGCAGTGCCCAATGCTCGATGCTTAGCTCCTGGGGTCGCTGCGTCTCGCGGAGGCCCGATCGCCGTAGTGCCCCGACCACCTGCTCCACGGGTAGATTCAAGCCTTGAGAGAGAGAATTCCGCAACTGTTTGCGTCGTTGCGCGAACCCTGCCCGGACGATCTGAAAGAAGCGTTCCACGTCATCCACGTGCCGGCGAGGCGACGGGCGGACATCGATGCGGACCACCGCCGAGTGTACGTCAGGAGACGGATAGAATGCTCCGGGTGGAGCCTTGGCTACGATCCGGGGCTGTCCGTAGAATTGGACGCTAACTGCCAGCAGGCTCATCTGGCCAGGGCCGGCCACTATCCGCTCTGCGACTTCTCTCTGCACGGTGACCACCATCAGAGATGGTTTGGCGTCTGCCTCCAGGAAGTGTCGCAGGACGGCAGAGGTGATGTAGTAGGGGAGATTGGCCACCACCTTGTACGGCGGGGAGACCAAGTCTCCGGGCTTGATGGCCAGGACGTCCCCCCGGATAATGTGGACGTTGCCGAAGGGGTCCAGGGCACGCTCGAGAAGCGGTATCAGACGAGCATCCACCTCGAGAGCGATGACGCGTGCCGCTTGCCGGGCCAGGCGCCCGGTCAGGGTTCCCAGTCCGGCGCCCACTTCGAGGACCACGTCTTGTTCGTCCAAATCAGCTGCGTCGATGATCCTCTCAAGGAGACGCTCGCTGACCAGGAAGTTCTGACCCAGGCCCTTCCGGGGCCTGATGTCCGACTGCCTGAGGAGCCTACTCACAGAAGCAGGTCGAAGCTCGTCGCTGTCCACCCCGATCACCTCTCCCGGGGATATGAGGGTAGAATCCAGCGGATCTTGTCGGCGGGCGGGACAGGTGTCAGGAGATAGACGTCAACCCAGCGGTAGAAGCCGCGGGGGAGATTGTCTTCGTCAAAACACAGATCGACGTGCTTGCCTCGCACTCCAAGGTCGCCAGCGAGGCCAATGCCATAGCTGGGGACGTAAAGCCATGTGCCCAGCGGGATGACATTCCTGTCTACGGCGATGATGCCCTTGCGCGCCGGCAACCCCATGTAGGTCCTTCCATACCAGGGCGCATCGGGAGGAGTGCCGGCGGTGGAGGCCGAGTATGCGGTACCCAGCGCTCTGAACTTTCGCCAGTAGGTCTTGGTGCCCTCTGAGGTCTGCACTTCTCGGATGACGATCTCGGTGCCGTAGGCGATGATCTCCGTCGTGGGTGGAGTCTCTACCCACTCGTCCTCCGTCACCCGTTCCGTCTCCTCGCCGTTCTCGTAGACGATGCGCACCAGACGTCTCTTGGCGCCGGCGGCCCCTCCCTGA
>DATKVP010000357.1:0-2145 GCA_035530015.1 Anaerolineae bacterium
TGCGCCGAGACGTGTGCAATGGGAATGGGGATGGGTGGCGATCTTGATCTGAAGGGCAGCGAGGACACTGGGGAGAGCGTTGCTGTCTCGCCGCCTACAGTTCGGGTCCTGCAGGAGGATCCGGAGGTCCAGGCCTACCTCACGCGTGGAAACGAGCAGATGAACATCCTGGGGTACACTGAGCACGGTCAGCGTCATGCTCGACTGGTGGGCAATATCGCCCAGAATGTGCTGCTGCGGCTCGGTTTCCCGCAGCGAAGGACAGAATTGGCTGAGATCGCGGGGTATCTGCACGACATCGGAAATGTGATCTACCGGGATGAACACGACTGGGCGGGCGCTCTCATCGCTCGTGATATTCTGCTCCGACTGGGCATGGATTTCGACGAGGTGGCGCTGATCATGGGAGCGATTGGCAATCACGAGGAGGAACGGGGTGAGCCGGTAAGCGACTTGTCGGCAGCGGTCATCCTGGGCGACAAGTCGGACGCGCACCACTCTCGAGTGCAGAACCCGGACACACTGGCCTTCGACATACACGATCGCGTCAACTTCGCCGTCGAACGGTCGTTTCTACGCGTCGATGGGGACGAGAGGACCATCACCCTGGAGTTGGACATCGATACCGGGGTCTCACAGGTGGCGGAGTATTTCGAAATCTTCATGTCCCGGATGCTCATGAGCCGCCGAGCCGCTGTCTTCCTGGACTGCAAGTTCGACTTGACCATCAACGGAAACAGCCTCTTCTGATTCTGACGGGATACTGGCAAAGGAGACAGAGGCGTGCTTAGAACTCATACTTGTGGAGAGCTACGAGCCGAACACGTGGGTGAGGCGGTGACACTGGCCGGTTGGGTACACCGCCGTCGTGACCACGGGGGATTGATCTTCATCGATCTCAGAGATCGGTGGGGTATGGTGCAGACGGTCTTCGATCCCTCGGTGTCTGAGAAGACCCACGAAGCTGCCTCTCACTTACGACATGAGTATGTGGTGAAGATAGCGGGGGAGGTGTCGCGTCGCCCAGCTGGCCAGGAGAACCCAGAGATGGGCACGGGCGAGGTGGAGGTTGTGGCCGACAGTATCGAGATCCTCAACGAAGCACGCACACCACCATTTCCCGTCAACGAAGAGGCGACAACCGAGGAGGCGCTGCGACTTCGCTACCGGTATCTGGATCTTCGCAGGCCCGACATGCAGAACAAGCTGATGCTCAGGCATCGGATCGTGAGGTTCATCCGCAACTTCCTCGATGAGAGGGGCTTTGTGGAGGTGGAGACGCCCATTCTCATCAAGAGCACACCGGAGGGCGCTCGCGACTATCTCGTGCCGAGCAGGATACATCCCGGCTGCTTCTACGCCTTGCCTCAGTCGCCGCAGCAACTCAAGCAGCTGTTGATGGTGGCAGGCATGGACAGGTACTACCAGATTGCCCGCTGCTTCCGCGACGAGGATCAAAGGGCTGATCGCCAGCCCGAGTTCACTCAGCTAGACATCGAGATGTCTTTCGTGGATCAGGACGATGTCCTGCAACTGACGGAAGAGTTGTTCACCAGCCTCGTAGAAGAGGTATCGACCAAGCGCCTGATGTTCAAGCCCTTCCCGCGACTCACCTACCAGGAGGCCATGGCCAGGTATGGCAGCGACAAGCCGGACCTGCGCTTCGAGATGCTGTTGATCGATCTCTCCGACCTGGTGGCGGAGAGTGGTTTCCGTGTCTTCTCGTCCACCGTGGCCGAGGGGGGGCAAGTGAAAGGCATCAGGGTGCCTGGCTGTGCGAGCTACACTCGTAAGCAGATCGACGAGCTGGGCGAATTCGTCAAGGGGCACGACGCTCAGGGCCTGGTCTCCATCGCTTTGACCTCGGAAGGGGTCCGCTCCAGCGTGGCCAAGCATCTGTCCTCTGAGGTTTTGGATGCCATCATAGAGAGACTGGGCGCCGAGACAGGTGACCTTTTGCTCATCGTCGCTGGCCAACCCGGGGTGGTGGCCGAGTCGCTGGGACAGCTGCGGCTGGAGATGGGGGATCGACTGGAGCTGCGTGACAAGGACGTACTGGCCTTCGTCTGGGTGGTCAGTATGCCTCTCTTCGAGTGGAAGGAGCAGGAGAACCGCTGGGATGCGATGCATCACCCCTTCACAGCG
>DATKVP010000358.1:0-7903 GCA_035530015.1 Anaerolineae bacterium
TCCTTGGCAAGGAGACGTTCTGCCAGCTGAACTACGCCCGCTTGCTGGACCAGTCTGGTGGGGAAGGTGGGACTCGAACCCACACGGATTACTCCACGTGATCCTAAATCACGCTCGTCTTCCAGTTCCGACACTCCCCCCCAGCACACTATTATACCATGAACAGGCTTTTTGTTCAACTCTCCCCTGCAATCGAGCGGGGGCGGCAGGTGTGACTGCCGCAAGACACACAACACACACAAAACAAACACACACAAAACCTACACCCACACCAGCCGGAAAACGCCTCAGAACCGATCTGAGCGCCCCTGGCGATGCATTTCAGAAGACGCTGGAGAATCCCCACGCTGCGTGCGCTCTCGCTTGCGAGGATAGACCACCCTTCCCCTGAGCACAGTCCCCACATTCTGGCAGCATACGGGCTCAGAGACGCGGCAGAGACAGGGTGCTCAGACCATCACTCAGTGCCTTCGCACGAAGGCAAAGAAGTTCTGGAAGATGCGTTGCTGGCTTCCGTCGTCCACCTCGTATCCTCGACTCGCCATCTCCTCGTAGTCGATACCGAGTTCGGCCAACCACTCGGCGCCGAGCAAGGCGGACTCGGCGAGGCGCGGACCGTACTGTGGGTTGAATTGTACACCCCAGACCGGAAGGTCCCGATAGCGAAATATCTGAATCGGACACAGGGCAGACGAGGCCAGGCTCACACCTCCAGGGGGAAGCTCAACAACCTGATCCCAGTGCCACAGGAAGGCGTAGAACCGGGGGTCCACGTCCTGCAACAGAGGATCCCGAAGGCCATCCTCGTTGATCGTCACCTCCAGCCATCCCACTTCGAACTCCGGGCTCCTTTCCGCACGGCCGCCCAGCCAGTGAGCAAGCAACTGATGTCCAAGGCAGATGCCCAGGATCGGCACGTCACTCTCGATAGCTTCAAGGACTCTATCCCTTTCCTGCTCGAAGAAGGGAACCTTGTCGAATTGTCTCGGTGGGTGTTCACCGCCAGAGAGGATCACGGCGTCGAACGTCGTCAAGTCCGGGATCGTTTCCCCTGCGTAGGCCAGGATGGGCACGGAAGAGACATCGTTCTCGGCCAGCACCCTGTCCACCTGGAGAAAACGCGAAGGACCGTGAAGCACCACTGCCACCCGCAAGTGCCCGCGCGGGGTAGGAGTTGGCTCCGGAGTGGGCGTTGGGGTGCTGGTCGACGTAGGGGTCGGTGACGGAGTCGGCGTCGACGTGGAGGTCCATGTCGGGGACGCTGTCTGCGTAGGAGTCGCAGTAGGCGGTGCCGGTGGATCAAGGACGACACACGATGAAACCAGCGACAACACCAGCACCACGCCAAACCAAATCGAGCCCAAAGCAACTCTACGCATTCCTCATTTGCGCCTCCAATCACAATGAACCACAGCCTTTTCATTCTACCACACCAGAAGTGATCGCAACCAGCTCTCTGGTACCACGACAGGCCCTCCGGCGCGATTCAGACGAGTGTCCCCTGCATATCCGCTCTCCGGAACGATGGGTGCCAGTTCGTGTCCTCAGACCCGCCGTGCCGCGTCAGACAGCCTCCGGGGGACACGCCCGACAGCCTCACTTTGCACTGCCCTGCTGCCACAGACGACCCAGCAGGTCAAGAAGGTGCGGGATTTGGGGCAGGCACCCGTAGGGCCCCGACGCATCATTGGGTAGCCGCGCGGAGCCCACGGCGGCACAGGCATCTCCTCGTCCCGCCCCCGCGGTGTTCTCTTCCAGTCCCAGATCCACGGCCGTGCTTTTCATCAGTTCCTTGATCTCACCCGGTGTCAGACCCGGGTCAGCCTCCAGGAGAAGCGCTGCTACCCCTGCTGCGTGAGGCGTCGCCATGCTCGTCCCTGACGCCTGCGTATACGCCAGATCCAGCGGGTCGCCAAGAGAGGTGTCTTTGGCACGGCAAGACACGATGCCGGAGCCAGGGAAGAGCAAATCCGGCTTCGCGCGGCCATCTGTGGTCGGTCCTCGTGAAGAGGCTTCCAGGACCGTGTCCTCGTCGGTGGAAGCGCCTACGGTGATGACTTGCCGCGCACATCCCGGTGCTCCGATGCTGCCCGGGCGAGGCCCAGAGTTGCCTGCCGCGCAACAGATCACGAAGCCTCGCTCCACCACCAGGTCACAAGTCTCCGACAAGGCATCGGTGCCGTCGCCCGGCGGAGGGCCCGATAGAGAGAGGTTCATGACATGGACGTTCTGCTTCACAGCCCAGTCGATGCCAGCCATGACATCACTCATGAAGGCCAGACCTTGCCGATCGAGCACCTTGGCCACGTACAACTGGCCACGGGGCGCTACACCGGTGTACTTGCCTCCATATGCGCCGCCGTCCCCGCACGCTATGCCTGCAACATGGGTCCCGTGGCCATTGAGGTCCGTAACCCCCTCGCCAGTGAAATCCGCGACGCCAGCGATCCGTCCCCGAAAATCTGGATGGTCCAGATCAATACCAGTGTCTAGAACGGCGATGCCAACGCCCGCCCCGGTGTACCCCTCATGCCACACCCTTGGTGCACCGATCAAGGGTGCACTCACATCCAGACAGGCTCGCACGCGCAGATCGGGCCAGATTCGCTCCACGTCGGGCTCATTCCCAAGAGCCTCTATCTCGGTGGGTGCCGCCGAGAGAGCCACCACCGGCACCACGCTCAGCACCCTCGAGGGTCGTTCGGGTAGCCTCGCCGACTCGACAGCCTTGGACTTGGCCACATGTGCCCTGTACTTGATTATCACCCGGAGACGAGGCTCACCGCCCCGGGAGGTCATTTTCCTGACCAAGTCTTGATGTATCTTGCTTCCGCGCAGCATACTCCCCTCTCGCCACACTCGATCGAATCCGGTACGCCCACAACCACCAGAGGATCAATGGGCCGCGGGTGGTCCACCTCGACGTCGAGGCCTTCTCCCCGAAAGCCTCAGCCGGCCGATCTCTCCGCCAGTCTTGACCTGCTACTGCTCCTCACGTGGCTGTAGCGAGGGTAGGTCCGTGCCAAGAACCCCCGACGGCGTCCCAACCAGCATACGGCCTCGAGCCGGGTCAATGGTGAACGTCCCCAGTCCCTCGATTCCATCAGGCCCTTCCAGCGCGGCCCGGTATTGCCTCACGAACTGACCATCTTTGCTGAACTCCACGATGCGCCCTTCCTCGCCATCGGCCACGAAGACCGATTGACACTCAGGACTCGCAAACAAGCCCGTCGGGTCCTGGAGAGCAGGATACAACCCCTCCTGAGGGAAAGGCTGCATTTGCCCGCCAGCGAACTTCATCACAGAGCCATCCGATAGGAGCAAGTAGACGAAGCCATCGATCGCCATATCCACCACCTGCTCCCACCTTATGTCAACGGCCCCCTGGACGTAGTCTATTGGCGCATGCTGGTAGTCGTCACCATCGGGAGTGTACTTCAGGACGTTCCCGTACTCAGGATCGAGCACATACAGGATCCCCTGGTAAGTTGCCAGGGCGAGCGGATTCTGCCACCGTGATGTTTCAGTGATATCCAGCGTTCTTATCGAGTCATCAGCGCGCAATTCCAGGATCGAGCCTTCGCTGGTCAGCATGGCGAGGGCGGGAGTGAGCCGCCCGTTGGCAGCTTCTACCCATTCGATGTCCAGGATCCGAGCATCCGATTCCATCTCCTCGCCCGCCGAGAAGTCCCAGGTCCACGGTTCTTCATTCGCAAGGATGTGCCCCTGTTGGTCCAGTGCATACTTGTAGAGGCGCTGACCGGCCTCGCCGAGGACGTACACCTCGTCCTGGTGGACCGCGACCATGCGCGGCGCGTGTCCGGTCCCTTCGAATCCCTGCTCAGCGGCGAAGGGCAGCCGCACTACGCCGCTCAACCCGTCCCAGCGGGACTCCAGCTCCACAGATAGCTGGCGCAACTCAGCGCCGTCTCTCTGGCTTGCAGGGGCCTGTTCAATCAACTCCTGCGCTTCTGCCAGCGCGGCCATCTTGGTCTCTCTGTCGTCCTGTCGGTCGGCCAGCGTCAGGCTGTCTTCCACCTCGCTCACCAGCGTCTCTATGTCCGCCTGCTCCAGGCGAGCCTTCACTCGCACCGCGGAGGCAGCCACGAGGGCGAACACGAAGAGCATGATGAGGACCCCGATGGCGGCGCGGCTCTTCTGAGAAGGATGAAAACCAAGAACCTTCGCCCTGGCCATGGGTCTCGCCGAGGCTGCATAGGTGGTCGTCGGACGCTGTCTCTCCGGGAGAACGCCGGTCACGAGTCCCTTGATACCGGCCCACAAGCCCACTAGCGCCAGCCGGCTCCCCCCTAACAGGCGCTCCAGGAGGCGATGCTGCCTGATCCAGCGCCAGCTGCGCCTGAACACACCAGCACAAGACGTCAGCACCCACAGGAGGCCAGCTCGCAGGGCGAGAAGCAGCGATACGATCAGCGTCCCCGCCAGGCGGAATCTCTCCGTGCCATCCTCCATGAACCTCTGCGCCCGCGATCCGGCGTCAGCTGGCCCTTCCCGCCAACTGGCCCGTGCGCCTCTGGTCCGTCCGGCCCCACGAGAGGGCCGCTCCGGCTCGTAACGGGAGACCAGGTCGTCCCCAGGCGAAATCACGCTCTCGCCACTGGGCCACGAGGGACGATCCGTGGGCCCGAGCCTCTTTCGCGGCCTGCGCAACGAACTGAGCACGCGAGGGGAAGCGGAACGTTCCTCGGGCATCTTCGTCCCCGCCACTTTGCACACATCCGCTGGCCAGGCTGGATCCGACAACACCCTCACAAGCATCGCTGCACCATCGGCGCGCGGTCCAACCAGCTCGCCGAGTCCCGTCGCCGCTTCCTCGATGTCTCGTCCATCAAGGGTCAGTGCCAACCTGTCAGCCGCCTGTCTGAACACTTCCACGTCGTCACCGGCCACGATCATCAACAGATCGCCGGGACGCAGCTGACGGTAGAGGAACCTGGGATCTGACAACTTGGCTCTACGACCGAGCGCGTGTCCGTTGCTCGACCACCCCTCGTCGGCGTCGCGCCTGGCTTGTGATGTGCCATTTCCCAGACTGCGCACACCTCCCCGGTTGAGAACGAGGACGCTGTGGGGCCCTACCCCGCAAGCGTACGCATCCGTGCCCCGAATTGCCACACACGCCACAGCGGCGATCAAGGCCTGCTCCTCACCGCGCACCAGATTCCTGAGATAGAGGTACTTGTTGGCGTTCCTCACAGCCAGGCGGAGTCTATTGGTGACGCCGCCTGATGACCGACGATAGGTCTCCTGTGCGACGCCCTCGACACGGTCACAGATCCGTTCTGCGGCCGAGCCTCGATTGATCACGTGAGGAACCGCATAGAGGCAGCCCCAGTCGTCCGAGCCAGTGCTGCCCACAGTCACGACGCTTACGTGGGCTCTGCCCTGCCGATACTGAAGCCTCGCGGCCTGCACCTCCGGTTGCTCATTCATAGTCCGCCTCCTCACCGCCCGCACCTGGAACGCTCGACTGACAAGGACGAGACGTCAGGTGCGGATTGCAGAACTTGTTTGTGTTTCGTGAGAGTTGTGTGCTATAATGCCGAATTGAAGATCGCACTGGCCAAGGTCCTCATGCTGAAAAAGATCGTCTTTCCCGCTATCGGGTGCCTGGCTCTGGTTTTGGTCTTGCTCACATTCCGGCCCGGTCAGGCACAGCAGGAATCGACCGCGTACTTCCCGGAGACGGGACACTACGTTGACGAACCTTTCCTGTCCCGTTTCCAGACGCAAGGAGGTCCGCAGTTCTTTGGCCCTCCCATCACCGAGGCGTTCGAGGAGAGCGGTCGACTCGTCCAGTACTTCGAGAACGCTCGATGGGAATGCACTGGGCGAGGTGATGCCCCTTGCGAAGGTCGCCTCAGCCCTCTGGGAGAACTCTTGGGTCACCAGGCTCCCCGGGTCCCGCCAGTACCCGAGTCCATGATCAGAGACGGACTCTGCCGCTACTTCCCCGAGACTGGACACAACGTCTGCTTCAGCTTCCTCGCCTTCTACGACGAGAACGGCGGTCTGGAGGTTCTGGGTCCTCCCATCAGCGAATTGAGTGTACAGTCCGGAGTCATCGCCCAGTACTTCCGGCAGGCGCGGATCGAGTGGCAAATGTATGCGCCGGCCAGCACGGCCATGCGGCTTGGCTCTCTGGGACGCGAGCACTTCGCCGCCAGTGGGCTCGATCCATCGCTGCTCACGCCCGTCGAATCTGCGGGTGTGTCCGCAGCCGCCGTACAGCGCATCGCCGTCGGTGGGCAGGTCACTGTGGTCAACACCGAAGGCACCGGGCTCCGCATGCGTTCTGGACCGAGCACCAGCCACTCGGCTATCGAGACGCTCCAGGACGGCGACATCCTTGTCGTGGTTGAAGGGCCTGAGAGCGATGATGGATTCACCTGGTGGCGACTCGAGAATGATGGCACCACGGGTTGGTGTGCCAGCGAATGGCTCGAGCCGGTCGAGGCACCCGCTGTCCCGTAGGAACTGCGCCCACTCCATTCGTCCCCGTTTCATGGCACTGCGCTTTCCATACTAGTTCGGAATCACGAAATCTCGTCCCAGCGTAAGGACGATATCTCTACCCTCTTCGACGTCCGGGGCCAGCATCACGAACTCCGGTCCCACTCGGAGCAGCCCGGCGATGAGCACAGCGGTCTCAGCTGCCTCCCGACGGCTGGCAATGAAGGTACCTGCTGATTCGATCTGGATGCCTTCGCTTTCCACCCACGCGTTATAGCCGCGACGCTGTAGGAGGCTAGCCACGTCGGCCGCCAGACCCGGCCGCGCAGCATCAGCCCTCACCACGATACGAGCCTCTGACGTACCCGGCGCCCACGACTCGGATGCCACAGGGTCACCGTCAAAGAGCTTGCCAATCAAGGCACGGATCTGGTCCATCCTCGGGAGCAGTACCTGAGCACCATCTGGGGCCACGTAGGGAATGGTCAGCGACTCGTCCACGACCCTCAGCCCCATGTCGTCGAGCTGAATCTGTGCTCCGAGATTCGCCAGAGCCAGCAAGCTCTCGACCGGAAGATCCGTTGAGAAGGCCTCGCCTAGAAGTGGGATCAACTCCGGGAGAGAGAAGAGTACGTCGAGTCTCAGCGCCTTCTCGCGCATCGCCAGGATCACCTGCTGCTGCCTGCGCATGCGAGAGAAATCGCTGCTCTCATGGCGTGCCCTGACGTACTGCAGGGCCGTGGCGCCATCCATCTGCTGCCTCCCGGCAGGGATGTTGATGCTCATGTAGCCATAGCTGTCATCGGGGTACCGCTCATCCCGGATGTCCTCGGGCACGTCGATGGTTATGCCCCCCAGGATATCTATGATGCGCCTGAAGCATTCGAACTCCAGCGTACCGTAGTGATCGATGCTGATCCCGAAGTTGTGCTCTATCGTCCTTTGCATCAACCCGGGGCCACCCCCCTCAGCTCCGTCGAATTCCCCATAGAAGTAGGCGCTGTTGATCCTGCTTTCCCCATGCCCTGGTATCTCAACCCACAGGTCTCGAGGGATAGAGAGCAAGGCAACCTTCCCCTGAGACGGGTCGACGCTGGCAATGATGATCACATCGGCCCTGCCCGGTAGCGCCGAACCGGAGCGCTGGTCCAAGCCCAGTAGCATGAGATTCAGTCTCTCGCTGCCGTGCCACATCGGCAATGGCTCTCTGACACGAACCGGGGTGTCGAGGGGCACTGCGCCGGACGAAGAGCGGTTCCGTCCCAGAGACCACTCAATGGAGTTCAGCGCCAGTCCCTCGCCATGCGTCAGCCGATACCCCGTCTGGAATCCTGTGACGAGGAAGGCGATGGCCAGTATGGTGCTCACTATACGATCGAGTCTAGCGAGCAGGGAGGCGCAGCCTCCTACTGGATGCTGATCCACTGGT
>DATKVP010000359.1:0-2449 GCA_035530015.1 Anaerolineae bacterium
CCCAACTCGGCCTGAGCTCCCTGCCATCGCATATCGATGAGGGCGAGCAGGGCAGCCCGCAGCTCGTCGCTCAAGGGGGCCTGGGCCTCTCCAACGAAGGTCCGAGCTCTGACCTCCTCCATGCCCGCACCCCGAAACCATCCCAGTGCTCGTTGCCAGTGGGTCTCAGGCCTCATGCTGCGAGTGAAGGGCGCAATACCAGCGGTGGTCGCGTTCAGACGGGCCTCTAGGCGAGGGTATCCTGGCAGCAACGACTGAGACGTATAGACCAGGATGGCGACGGTCCCCCCCGGCCTGACCACTCTGGCAAGTTCGCGTAGCAGTCCAGTGGGCTCGTGTGCGGGGTACCCAGCGGCGCTGGCGCTCCATAGCCAGTCGAAAGCACCATCATCGAAAGGAAGATGGTTAATGTCACCTTTCCGGAAGGCGACCCTCTCAGCCAGGCCCATCTTCTCGGCCAGGCGTTCAGTGCGCGTGAGGAATTCCGGCCTCACGTCGAGGCCTGTCACGTGTCCTCCCGGCGCTACTGCCTCTGCCAACGGTGGTATCTGGAGACCGATCCCACACCCTGCGTCCAGTCCGCGGCTTTCCCCTGGCAGGTCCAGGGCTGCGATCGCCGCGCGAAGGACCGGTTGTCTCAGGGGATCGGTGACCAGCAGCTTCTCTACGTACCCGTCGGTGTCAGCCATCCTCGATTCTCTCGATCTTGAAGATCACCGGCCTGAACCAGTCCGTGCAGCCGGAGATGGTCATACCGGCTTGTTTGAAGCCCGGCATGTCGCCGCCGCTGGCGACCCTGAGGATGTCATGTCGTATGTCTGCCCAGGCCCACGCGCAGAACCCCTCAGGCACTGTGGCTATCTCTTCGAAGCCGTCGAGCACGAATTCCTGGCCATCGGAGAACTGCTCGCAGGGGCCGATCTCCTTGTACTCTTCGGCCAGATACTCGTCGATCAAATCACGGTTGAGCGTCCGCTTGAGAACGGTAATGCTGCACCTCGGCTCGTCTGAGGACACGTGGGGACCCCTTTCCCTCGCAATGTGCGGAGATCGTCTCTCACCATCTGACCGTGAAGCTACACTGGTCTGCCCCGCGCTTCACTGAGCCCAGTACCTCCACGTCGACCGGGCTGCTCACCGCCGCCTCGAACATCTCCTTGAGCCAGCCGCTCGAACAGAGGCAGTAGGTGTCGGGCAGCACGGGAGGCCCTTTGGCCACCAGGTGGCAGAGGCACTTGGGATAGACCACGTGAACCGCGTCGCCGTCACTGCGCGCATGGCCCTTGCCGATCCACTTCTGCAGGGTAGTGATCAGCCTGTCCACGTTCCCCTAGCACTTGCTGGCTGAGTTGATGGCGCCTCCCCGGGCGCAGGCTCGTCCGCACGACTCCATGAGGGCTGTCCTGGTCTGTTCGTCGAGGTGCGCGTCCATGCTCTCCATGAGGTTCTGGACCCACCGCTCAAAGAACTTCTGCTGGGCCATCCTATCTTCCTCCTCCCATGTGCTCCGTTAGCCCCAGGGCGCATTGGCGCCAGGTGGCCCCGCTCTAGTCCTGGGCCAGATACGACCAGTCCCAGAACCAGTATGCCAGCCCCT
This sequence comes from Anaerolineae bacterium, assembly GCA_035530015.1. Classification (GTDB taxonomy): domain Bacteria; phylum Chloroflexota; class Anaerolineae; order UBA7937; family B3-Chlor; genus JAUVXJ01. The sequence continues at coordinate 1,598 of DATKVP010000359.1, forward strand.
TCCACTTTCCCCAGCGCTCGAAGGCAGACTCGACCTCTACACTTCGTACGGGTTCACCGCTGTGCCATTCGTGGGAGACGAGCTTGCGTGCCCAGCTATCCACAGGGATGTATTCATAGCGCCCCAGCATGGCGAGGAGATTGGCTGCCGAGTACACACCCACACCGTTGATCTGTAGCAAACGGGATCGGAGTTGATCGGTAGGTTCGTCACTTGTCTTCAGGGTCTCCAGGTCCAGGTCACCGGAGACCACGGCAAGCGCCAACTCCAGCACGTAGGGGGCGCGGTAGCCGAGTCGGCCAGCCAGGCGCAGTCTCTGCACGTCGAGAGCGGCCAACTGGCTGGGGGTCGGGAAGGCTCGGCGGGAACGATCAAAAGAGAGCGGGTCGCCGAACTGCGAGACCAGTGCCTCGACCATACGGATGGTTCCGGTCCAACTCGTGTTCGTGGTCAGGATAGTCTTGACCACGTCCTCGAAGAGCATGGGAGATCGAATGATACGTCCCTGAGCGCGTGCTTCCACCTGAGCCAGCTTGGACTCCTGGCGTGCCGCGGCGTAGAAGGCAGAGAGATCCTGGTCCAGGCCCAGCATCCAGGTGACCTTGTCCGCCACCTCAGCCATCTCCCTGTCACTCAGCTGGTCTGAGACTTCGACTTTCACGCCGTGGTCCGCCTCTTGGATCACAAGCTCCACCACTTGGCCGGAGTGCAAGCGCTCGACTCTCGATAGTTGACGTCCATCTTCGGACATAGCGAAGGGAGACAGTCTGGCCCAGCCGTGCGAGGTGACGACGGCGGACAAGGAGAATGGGGGAAAAGCAGGCAATGTCAGCGTCATAGCAGCGCTCCTAC
>DATKVP010000360.1:0-4707 GCA_035530015.1 Anaerolineae bacterium
CGTGGTGTCGAGTGCGGTCGAATCGTTGCGCCAGATCCCCCACGCTCATCGTCGAGGATACTATATCCAGGTCCGCGACTGGCATCATCGCCTCCTTGACAAAGACCCCCTGCATCACGTCAATGTCTCGACCCAGCGCCAGTCGGACACCTCGGCGCGCCAGCTTCACAGTATAGATGGATTCGTGGCTCAGATGCTCCGCCAGGAGTGTGCAGATGACCGTGCTCAACATCAAGGGCAAGATGATGAGGTAGTCGTCGGTCATCTCGAACAGGATGAGGATCGCGGTGATCGGGGCACGCGCAGCCCCTGCAAACACAGCAGCCATGCCCACCAGTGCGTATGCGCCTCCCGAGGCGGTGCTATCTGGGAACACACCGTGAATCAGCGACCCAAAGGCGCCTCCAAGCATGGCCCCCATGAAAAGCGAGGGAGCGAAGACGCCCCCCGAACCGCCCGAGCCCAGGGTCATGCACGTGGCGGCCAGCTTGCCCACCATCAGAACTAGGAGCAAGATCGCCGTGTTCTCGTTGAGTAGAGTAGACTCGATAGTCTCGTACCCAACTCCGAATACCTGAGGCACCCACAAGCCCATGACCCCGATAGCCAGCCCTCCTACCGCCGGCTTCAGGTACTCGGGAAAACGCCAGGCATCGAAGATATCCTCGGACTTGCACAGCAGGAAAATGAACCCCGTGGCCACGAACGCAGCCACAATACCCAGCACCGCGTACAGCGGCAGTTCCCAGACGCTGATCAGAGAGTAGGCAGGAACAGGAAACGCTGGTACGTCCCCTACCAGGACCCTTCCGATCACACTCGCGGTTACGGAGGAGATGACCACGGTGCTGAAGTACCCGACACTGAACTCCTGAAGGATCACCTCCAGGGCGAATATGACTCCGGCAATGGGAGCATTGAACGTGGCAGCGATACCTCCGGCTGCACCACAAGCCACCAGGTTCCGGACGCGCTCATCCGAGAAGTGAAGCCACTGACCCACCGTGGAGCCAAACGCGGAGCCGATCTGCACGATCGGCCCCTCGCGCCCCACGGAACCGCCGGTGCCTATACAGATCGATGAGGCCAGAGCCTTGACGAGACCCACGACCGGACGGATACGTCCTCCGCGCAAGGCCACCGCCTCCATCACCTCGGGAACCCCATGGCCCTTGGCCTCTCGAGCGAAGAAGTATATCAGCGGTCCGACGATCAAACCGCCGACGGCCGGCACTATCACCAGGTAGTAGCGCCCCAGGCCCCCGAGCACCGCCGGAAGCCCCTGGAATGACAGCCTGGTGATAGACTCAATGAGTAGGCGGAACCCCACCGCGCCAAAACCGGCCCCCGCGCCCACGATGAGAGCTGTGACCACCACTACCACGCGCTCCGGCGGTTGCCATCGGTCCAGCAGCCGGGCCGCACGCCTGGCAGTCGCGTGCCATGTCTCCCTCAAACTGTCAACTCCCTTCATCTCAGCGTGTCGCAAGACCTCCGTTCGCTCTGTTTCCTTCTCCAAACGCAAACAGCCTCCCCACCTCCACCAAGGGTTGTGGGGAGACCTGCGCCTGAAATCCTAGCTCGATCCTGTTGTCTAGGCAAGTGAAGTCACCGTGGGAATCAGCAGCGCGGAGGCCGCGGCTGCCTCCGCTGTCGCCATCTAGACTCCACCCCTTCCCGCGAGAGCGTAACCGGCCCCTGTTTCCTCGTCGGCGGTGACTAGTCGCTCTCCCCTCAGTCACCCTCCTCAGCTGTCCCGCTGGCCTCCGTTCTTTGGCGAGCCGCCTCGAAGAGCATGACACCGGTGGCCACAGCCACGTTCAGTGACTCGACCCTTCCCTTCATGGGAATGGCCACTCGCTGAGTAGCCAGACCCCGAGCCTTCCTGCCAGCACCATGGGCTTCGCCGCCCACCATGAGAACCGTGGGCACGGTCCAGTCTACCTGGTAGTAAGGGGTCCCTGCCCTGGGATCGGAAAGCAGGGCCTGCTTGCCCTCCAGGGATCGCTCCACCTCCTCCCAGCTTCCGTCCCACAGCATGTGCAGGCAGAAGTGCGCGCCCATGGCGCCCCGGACCACTTTGGGGCTGAATACGTCGACCGTGCCGCGCAGGGTCACGACCTGTTCGACCCCAGCGGCTTCCGACGTGCGCAAGATCGTGCCCAGGTTGCCTGGATCCCGCACCCCATCCAATACCAGGCTGAAACTGGGCGCCGTATACGCAACCTCTGGAAAGCCAGCCACGGCCAGGACACCCTGAGGGGTCTTGGTGTCTGCCATGAAGCGCATCACATCCTCGCTGACAGCCAGGACCTCAGCCCTCGAAGAAGTCAACGCCTCCACTAGTGCCCCTGCCCGGGTACTCTCAGAGCCGTCCCCCGTGTAAAAGAAAAAGGCGGGCTCTCGGCCCGCCTGAATCATCTCCTCGATCAACCGTACGCCCTCGACCACAAACCGCCTTTCCCGGTGGCGGACAGACCTACGATAGAGAGAGCGTACGTACCTGACCTTCCGATTGGTCCTGCTGGTGATCACTGTGTCGCTTTCGCCACCTCGACGAGGTGAGCGAAAGCCGCGGCATCCTTGACGGCCAGATCGGCCAGCACTTTCCGGTCCAACTCGACCCCGGCCTCTTTTAGACCTGCCATAAAGCGACCATATGGAACTCCATGCTGCCGAGCGGCCGCGTTGATACGAGTTATCCACAGCCGCCGGAAGTCCCGCTTGCGCCGCCGACGATCCCGATAGGAATAGGTCAGGGACTTGAGCATGGCCTCATGCGCTCTCCTGTAGAGAGCGTGCTTGGTCGCCCGCTGTCCCTTGGTCAGCTTCAGCACTTTGTTATGGCGTCTGCGCGCCCTAGGTCCTCCCTTTACCCTTGTCAACTCACCACACTCCTTGCCGACCCATGAATAGACCTCACTGAGGCTAGCCTTTCTTCCCCAGATAGGGAAGCAACCTCTTCACCCGCTTCACATTCCCCGGGTCCGAGACCTCTATTGTCTTGTCGAAAGAACGCAAGACTCGGCTAGCTTTATTCCGACGCAGATGGCTCCTGCCGATCTTCATTCTTCGAATCCTGCCCGAAGCCGTCCTCTTGAACCTCTTGGCGGTGGTCTTGTGGGTCTTCATCTTGGGCATCTTGCCCTCCCAAGTCAAACCTGTGACTACTCTTCTCAGCGTAAAGACGGGCGCCAGTAGCGCCCGTCTCAAGTTTCATCACTTGCCGTTGGCTGCCTGGCTTGCCCTATTTCTTCTTCTTTCCGGACGGAGCCAGGATCATGAACATGCTCCTGCCCTCCATACGGGGATGGTACTCCACGACGCCTGCGTCACTCAGAACAGTTGCGATGTTACTCAACATGTCCCGCGCTATCTCAGGGTGCGTGATCTCCCGACCTCGAAACAGCACGCGTACCTTGACCTTGAAGCCCTCCCCCAAGAAGCCGCGCATGCGATTGACCTTGAAGTCTATGTCGTGGTCACCCGTCTTGGGCCGCAGGCGTATCTCCTTGACCTCGACAGGCTTCTGCGCTTTCTTCGCCTCTCGGGCTTTCCTTGATCTCTCGTAGCTGTACTTGCCGTAGTCCAGCAACCGGCAGACAGGAGGATTCGCTTGGGGCGCAACCTCGACCAAGTCCACATTGCGCCCCCGGGCGATCTCCAAGGCCTCCCCGATAGGGAATATGCCCAGTTGTTCGCCCTTATCTCCAATTAGGCGCACCTCTTTGGCCCCAATCGCCTGGTTGATACGTTGAGTCTTTCTAATGTCTTTCACCTCGTTGTGGCATACCAAAGAACTGGACTGATTGGCATCCTCCTAACGCCCTGGGTTCCCGATAGGGAAGTGAGCGTGCCAGGTACTCCTCTAATGGGCTAATATACCACATTTACGAGAACAAGTCAAATACCCCAAAACGCAAAGACCGCCCCCTTCGCCGGCTGTCTTGCTCCCTGCACTGATGAACCCCTCGCGCCCAGCTACCCTCCAACGACCAGCAGCATGAGGATCACGCTGTCTCCATCCTTGAGCGGTACGTCGAGATCGTCGTGCACAACCCAGCGTTCCTCGTTAATCAGGATCTGGATAATGCTGTCCAGATTCCCTTCCTCGTCCAGAAGTGCCTCCTTCGCGGAGCGGCCGTACCGCTCGACCAGGTGCTCGAGGAGGTTCGCCACGGTGTGGCCGGGGAAATCGACCTCCATTCTCTTCCCCCCTATCGCCCTTATGAGGGCTGGCAAGGCCATCAAACGCAGCTCTACTTTCACGCCCCCACCAGTCTCCTTCCAGGACGCGTCGCCTTCACCTTCGCGCCGTACTCATACTGCCGGCACGAGGGACACAAGCGCAGGTACTCGCCTGCTCCATTATCGCCTTTCATCCTCCCCTCGATGTACTCCACGGTGTGCATGGGGACGACGAAGTTCTCACATCGCTCGCAGAACAGGCCGTGCTGCGTCACACCCTTCTCTATGGCTAAGGAGCGCACGCCTTGAACGAAATCCCGAAACACCACCCCTGCCGGGCAGATAGCTGTACATACATCGCAGGTCAAACAGAGCCAAATCCCCACATCCGTCAGCAAGTCGAAGCCAAAGAGTGCCTTCTCCACGATACCACGTGGCGAGACCTCGTAGGAGAAGTCCTCGAATATCTCCGTCATGGGACAGGCAGAGGCGCACTTGCCGCACTCGACACAGAGTATG
>DATKVP010000361.1:0-2213 GCA_035530015.1 Anaerolineae bacterium
TAACGCTGTCCAACACTCAGGCCGGCCTCCTGGCGTTCATGCAATCCGCTCCCTCTCTGCTCCAGCCCCTGATCGGCCACCTGGCGGACCGAGCGAGCCTGCGGTACTTCGTCATTCTCATGCCCGCGCTGACCGCTACAGGCATGACTATGCTTGGTGTCGCGCCCCGCTACGCAGTAGTGGCCCTCCTGGTCACCATCGCTGGTCTCTGTTCAGCTACCTTTCACGCCGCCGCACCAGCTATGGCCGGCCGACTTTCTGGCTGGCGCCTGGGCCGAGGTCTCGGATTCTGGACCGTGGGCGGCTATCTGGGTTACGCTGTGGGGCCCATCCTGGTAGCTTCCACCGTCAACGTAGCGACGTTGCAGGCCACTCCATGGCTCGCTATCGGCGGCTGGCTCGGTTCCGCGATACTCTATGTGCGACTCAGACACATACCACTCCAACCCTCTGCATCAGCTGCGACTACCTCCTGGCGCCACGCAATCGAGAGCATGCGCCCCATTCTGATGCCGGTCGTGGGCATCATCATGGCGCGTGCCATGGCCTTCTCAGCAACTCTCACCTTCTTGCCCATTCTCTTGACCAGCCAAGGTGTCGATCTCTGGCTTGCGAGCATCTCGTTGTCCGTCGTCCAACTGGCATCCGCAGCCGGTGCGCTCATCGCCGGGTACGCAAGCGACCGCCTGGGACGCCGCTCCGTCATGCTCGCCTCTATGCTGCTCGCACCGCCTCTAATCCTCGGCCTCACCACGCTCGGAGGCTGGCTTCAACTCCCGGTCCTGCTCGGCCTGGGTGCGTCCATGCCCGCCACCCACGTACTAATGATGGCCCTTATGCAGGAGGTTTGTCCGGACAATCGAGCGCTTGCCACAGGCGTGCTACTGTCCCTCACCTTCATCTCAGAGTCCGCGGCAGCTGTTGTGCTCGGTGCCCTGGCCGACCTGTTCGGTCTACAAGTCGCCTTTGTTGTAGCTGCCCTGGTCTTTTTCGCAGCGTTCCCTCTGGTCTTTCTCCTCCCTCGCCAGAGAGCTGCGTCGTCGCAAACCACTACTTCACCATGAGCCACCGGAGGCCAGCTATAAGCGAGCGATGAGCCGCCACCCCACAGACTTCCACCAGCCAGAAACTGCGCCGACCGCGCAGCCAGCCGCCGATGACTTCCAGACTGGCTCCCTGGTCGGCCTAGGGTTCGCCCACGCGGTAAACGATACATACGCGGCTTTCCTGCCCCCCTTGCTGCCCCTACTCATCGAGAGACTGTCCCTCTCCAAGACTGAGGCAGGACTAATAGCCTCTCTCACCACGTCGCCCTCTCTGCTTCAGCCCGTGATCGGCTACCTCGCCGATCGTGCCGACCTGCGCTACCTGATCATCCTCGCCCCAGCCATAGCCTCCACGACCATGAGCCTTCTGGGTGTCGCCCCCAGACTTGTAGTGGTCGCCCTCCTGGTCACCCTGGCCGGAATTGGATCCGCCGCGTTCCACGCAGTGGCGTCGCCGATGGCCGGTCACCTCTCAGGCCGCAGCCTTGGACGCGGTATGGGCGTCTGGATGGTCGGAGGTGCGCTCGGTTTCGCTCTTGGGCCGCTGATCGTGGTCGCCGCCCTGAACTTCCTACCGCTGGAGGGCACCCCGTGGCTGATGACCGGGGGTTGGGCCGCCTCGGCCATCCTCTATGTTTGCCTCAGAGGTGTCCCCTCCAGACCTGCCGGCGCCGTCAACGACAACTCCTGGCAGGACGGGCTCCGCGCCTTCAAGCCCATCTTCTACACGGTAGCCGGCATCACACTGATGCGTGCACTGCTCGTTGCGGCCACGTTCACCTTCTTGCCCACCTACCTCACCGAGCAGGGCGCTCCCCTGTGGTTTGCCGGTCTCTCGGTCTCCATCAGCGCAGGCGCTGGCATGGTTGGTTCGCTGGTTGGAGGATCGATGAGTGATCGCTGGGGTCGTCGCAGCATACTGTCCCTCTTCCTCATTGCCTCACCGATCCTATCCCTTGGCCTGCTGGCGGCAAGATCCTGGACGCTGGTGCCTGTGCTCATCCTTACCGGCTTTACCATGCCGCCCTCCAACGTCATCATCCTGGCACTTGTCCAGGAGCGCTCACTAGACAATCGTGCCTTTGCCACTGGTATCTATCTCGCCCTGGGCTTCACCTCCGAGGCCATCGCATCGCTGGCCGTGGGGATTATGGGCGACCTTTTTGG
>DATKVP010000362.1:0-3401 GCA_035530015.1 Anaerolineae bacterium
GGGCCAGGGTCGATCCCGCCGGGTCCGAAGGTCACGTGTTGCAGGCAGGCCAAGAGGGCGGCATCAGCGTCCCTGGAACGGGCTCCACTCAAGTGCCGCCCGGCCAGTCCAGCTTTGGGCACGTACCGGATAGCGTCGAGGGTATCCTGGTCTTCGATGGGGCCGTGTACCCCCCTGCCGAGATCGGGGTTCTCAGGGAACCCATGACCCTGGAGATCAGCAAGGGGAGGATTGCCAGGATCTCAGGCGGGCGAGAAGCCAGGACCTTCGAGAAGTGGCTCGAAACCTGGAACCATCCAAAGATGTACGAGATTGCGCATTGCACCTACGGATTCAACCCCGGAGTGAAAAGGTGCAAGGGCGAGATCGGTCACGATGAGAGAGTCTTTGGCTGCATGGAGTTTGGCATCGGAGCTGCCTGGGCCGATGCGCCCGCACACACTGATGGAATAGTGTTAGAGCCGTCGGTATGGGCAGACGAGGTCCAGCTGGAGGAGGAAGGCAGGTACGTACATCCCGATTTGGCAGAACTGGCCCGCGAATTGGGGGTAGCCGGATACTAGGATCTGCACGGACGGCACGGTTTTGTCGACACCCAACGGTGAAGCGGCCTTCGTCCAATCGCCGGGGCGTAGATCAGCTGGTATGCGACGATGGCTGCGGTCTTCACCTCGCTCATGGGGGCATGGCTTCGGGCGCGTCTCTGATAGGAGGTAACAGTGGCTGATACTGACGGCAGGCAAATGCCCTATCGACTCCAGGTAGTGGATTCGGATGGCACAGCAGCCATACACGCCGCCACCGTGGAGGTGTTGTCTCGGACCGGAGTCGTCTATGAAGACGCGGAAGCGCTTCGAATCCTCTCAGCAGCAGGAGCGGTCGCCGAGGATGACGGGCTGGTGAAGATTCCCGCGGGACTTCTGGAGAAAGCTATCGAGTCGGCTCCCACTGCCATCCGCATGTACTCGCGCGAGGGTGAAGAGGCCATGCGCCTGGAGCAGGGCTATGCATACTGCGGCACCGGGTCGGATTGCCTATACGTCATCGATTCCCAAACGCGTGAGCGCCGTTTGGCCACCAAGACTGACATCGAGATCTTCGCCCGCTTGAGCGACGCTCTACCCAATATCGACTTCGTTCTGTCCATGGGCCTGGCCTCTGATGTGCCTCAGGCTACTGCTGACCTTCACCATTTTCAGGCCATGGTCTGCAATACCAGCAAGCCAATCTTCTTCACAGCCACGTACCATCAGAATCTGGTTGACATCATCAACCTGGCGAGCGATATCGCTGGTCCATCGCGGACGCTGGAGGAGCGTCCATTCCTGGCTCACTTCGCCATGCCCAGCCCGCCTCTGCGCCATTCGAGGACCGCCCTCCAGAACCTGATCCATTCCGCTCGAACGAGCGTGCCCGTCGTCTACGCCACCGGAACCTCCATGGGTGGGCTTGGTCCCATGTCCATCGCGGGCGGCACGGTCTCTGCCAATTGTGATATTCTAAGCGGTCTCGTAGTCCACCAGCTGGCGAACCCTGGCGCGCCGTTCATCTACGGGATCGGTGTCTCAGTCATGGACATGTTCACCACCATCGATTCCTACGGAGCACCGGAGCATCACCTGGCCGATGTGGTCAACGCGCAGGTGGCCCACAGCTATGGACTGCCAACCTGGGGCTATGCCGCAACCACCGATTCCAAAGTCCTGGACTTGCAGGCTGCTCTGGAATACTTCAGTGCGACGCTCATGGGACTCCTGAGCGGATGTAATCTACTGCATGACGTGGGCTATCTCGAATCCGGCATGACCGCCTCATGCGAGAGCATAGTGTTCGGCAATGAGCTACTTGAACATGCCCGCAGGCTCCTCCAGCGCGTTGACGTCAGCGAGGAGGCGCTGGCCGTGGAGACGATCAAGCGAGCGGGACCCGGGGGCATGTTCCTCGACGCGCCCCACACCGTGGCCCACCTGCGGGACTTCTGGTACTCACCCCTCATGGACCGGCGCAGGTATTCCCAGTGGATGGACAAAGGTGGAAAAACAATGTTCGAGCGCCTTCAGACGCGAGTTGAGGAACTCCTGTCGTCCCACCAGCCCACACCTCTCGACGAATCCATAGTACTGAGGATCGATGATCTGATAGCCTCCCGGGAGAGCATCGCCACCTCCGAGGCACGCCGTTGTTGATTGCTCCATCCCCTTGCCCGACCATGATCTGCCCGCCCCAACGCTCACCTATCATGTGAAGCGATGACCCTTCTCCTGGAGAATAGAAACGTAACGCTACTGCTGGCCTGCTGCATGGTCTTTGGGCTTGTGCTGAGCCTCACCGTGTTGCTGGTGCCTCTCTACGGCCTCACTCTATCCAAGTCGGTGCTGATTCTCGCTGTCGTGGTTGGCGTGCGCCCTCTGGCCTCAGTCCTGCTCTCACTACCCATGGGGGCGTTCAGCGACTACTTCGGCAGGCGCAGCGTAATCATCGGCGGCTTCACCTTCATCCTGATTGGCTGTTCGGTCCTCGCGGCGGCGCAAAGCTACCCCTGGCTTCTGTGCGGCCAGATCCTGATAGGAATGGGGGATGTTGGGTTGCTGGTCGCCGCATACTCACTGCTCACGGAACTGGCGCCTCCAGGCCGGCAGTACGCGGTGCAGGGCATGGGTGGCGCAGCTCTCCAGCTGGGCACAATCCTAGGGCCTTTCGCAGGCGGATTTGCCGTCAGATTCCTGGGTTTTCAGCCGGCGTTCCTGGCAGCGGGAGCGATGGCGCTATCGGGCCTCTTATTGGCCACGAGCCTAGAGCGTCACCCAGAGTCGCGCGATCCGAAGACAGATCTGAGGAAGGCGCTCGCAGATTACCACAAGAAGGCCTGGCACCTGTTGACCCGCAAGAGTGCTGTGCAATGGGCAGTAGCCTTCGATAGCGTTGCTCACCTTACGTGGCCCAACTTCGGAATATCGTTCTACCTGGCCTTCCTCACATCGGCCGGCTTCTCCTCGGCGGCGGCAGGCTCCCTAATGTCGGTGCACCTGCTCGTAGCCACCCTGGCCCAGGGATCACTGGGCCATCTCAGTCGTCGTGCCTCCATGATCACTATTGCCTTGGGCGCCACCCTTCTTGGCGCAGTGACGCTTGCCATCACCCCTCTTCTGCAAAGCGCCGCCCTGATCGTCGCCGTGACCTGCGTTGCTGGCCTCAGCCGGATTCAGTGGCCCTTCGTCCTGGGCTTTGTTGCGGAGAACACCGCCCCCGAAGAGAGGGCTACATCGGTTGCCATACTCAACCTGATGTGGGGCTGGACCAGTCCCTGTACACTATTCCTGCTGGGAGTGCTCGCCGAGAAAACCTCGCTTTCGGCCGCCTTCTACGCCACCGGTGCACTCGTGATGCTCCTCGTCGGATTG
>DATKVP010000363.1:0-3190 GCA_035530015.1 Anaerolineae bacterium
CGGCTTCCCTCTAGACGACGGCTGGATACACCAGACCTACGCTCGTAACCTTGGTGTCCATCACCAGTTCGCCTACAACCTGGGGGAACCAAGTGTAGGCTCCACATCTCCCCTGTGGACCCTCCTGCTGTCGCCCGCACACGCTCTGCGCCTGGAGCCTAGACTTTGGACTTATTCACTGGGTGCCCTCTTTCTCGCCCTCACAGCATGGCTCCTCCAGCGGCTCAGCAGACTGCTCTTCCCCGACAACGGGCTGTTGCCTCTGGTGACGAGCGCTTTCTGCCTTCTGGAATGGCACCTGGCCTGGGCCGCCTTCTCTGGGATGGAGACCATGCTCTTTGTATTCCTGTCGTTGCTGGTGCTGGAGAGGCATCTGGCGGGAGAGAGGCCGCTGCTCACTGGGCTGGTCGCAGGGTTGCTCACACTGACCAGACCTGAAGGAGCGATCATGTTGGTGCTCCTGATCAGCGACACCGTCTGGCAGAACGCTCGCAGGGCAGGCCGATTGAATCTGCGGAGCTGTGGGACCTTGGTCGCCCTGCTTCTTCTGGGGTTCATCCTGCCGGTTGCCCCATATCTGGCTCTCAATCTCAGCATCACGGGCAACCCGTTCCCCAACACCTTCTATGCCAAGCAGGCCGAGTACCGGGAGATCGCGACCTCCCTGCCCATCTGGGCTCGCTGGGCGCGCGTGGCGTCCGCAACCGTCATCGGTGCGCAGGTATTGCTCATCCCGGGCTTTCTCTACACCGCCTACAAGGGAGTCTCGACGCGGGCGAGGCGTATACTATTCCCTCTCACCTGGTGGCTCGCCCTGGTCACCCTGTACGCACTGAGGTTGCCGGTCACCTACCAGCACGGGCGGTACCTCATACCGACCATTCCTGTTCTCGTCCTGCTGGGCCTGTGGGGTACAAAGAACCTACCGCGCCTGCACCGCGTTCCCAGGCAAGTCCTCCAACTCTCCATCCCAGTCGTGCTGCTCATCTTCTGCATCCGCGGAGCTGAACAGTATGCCACCGATGTGAGGATCATCGACAGTGAGCTATCGGCGGCCGGCGTGTGGGTCAGAGACAATACACCCCGCGCCGCCATCATCGGCGCGCATGACATTGGCGCCATCGGCTACTTCTCGGAGCGCTTCCTCGTGGACACAGCAGGTCTGATCACTCCCGAAGTCATACCGTTCATGCGTGACGAAGATCGAATCCTGACCTTCCTCCAGAAGAGGGGCGTAGACTATATGGCGATCTTCCCCTCCTGGTATCCAACCATAGCCAGCGATACCTTGTTGCGACCCGTCTATCGGTCCACCGGACAGTGGGTAGTGGAAGCTGGAGGAGACAACATAGTGGTATACGAGACTGCGTGGAGCGGAGTCAAGTAGTCCGTCTGCGCGCCAGTGCACCGCCTATCCTTCATCTCAACGGACGCGGCCTGCCCAATGGTTGCATCACGGTCGCTTCAATGATATACTTCTATTGCACGACGGATAGGACCTGCTTCTCTGGCACCTTGTGATGTGAGGCCTCATGGTTGATAAAATCAGGATAATGATCGTAGATGATCACCCGCTATTCCGCGAAGGGCTGCGTCGCGTCCTCGAAGAGGAAGAGGATCTTCTTGTGGAGGCCGAGGTAGCTGATGGCCAACAGGCCATCGTGCTGGCGCGCAACATTCATCCTGACGTTGTCCTCCTCGACATCAACCTCCCCTCGATGAACGGCCTCCAGGTCACTCGTGAAATAAAGGCAAGCCTGCCCGGCACAGCGGTAATAAACCTCACGGCCTATCACGACGAAGAGCAGATCATACACGCCATCAATGCGGGCGCTTCGGCCTACTATCCCAAAGAGGTGATGCCAGATAAACTGATCTTCGCCGTTCGGCAGGTGAGCCAGGGCCAATGGGTTGTCGACGAGAGCGTCCTCAACGAAGATGAAGTCAAGGCCTGGCTATTCGAGCAGTATCGCCAGCTCGCGGCACCGGGCATTGTAGACGACTCACGATTCGTGCCGCTCTCCACGAGGGAGACGGAGATCCTGCAATACGTCGTCAGAGGAAGCAGCAACAAGGAAATAGCCCACACCCTTCAGATAAGCCAGCAGACTGTCAAAAACCACATCTCCTCCATCCTGCGCAAGCTCGACGTGAAGGACCGCACCGAAGCCGCGGTTTACGCCTTGCGTCACGGCTGGATGAGACTAGAAGACACAAAGCCCGAAGAATAGAGCCCTCACAGACCACGGGGCCTCCCTGTCACAAGGTGCCCATCTGGCGCTACGGGAAATCAGCGGATGGAAGACGCTCGGGAAAGACAAGACCCCCTCGAACGGCTCGCAGAACTGGTAGAGGCAGGAAAGCGCTCCTACTCAGAGACGCAAAACGACCTGAAAGAGGTCGAGGTCCTGCTACAGCAGACCTCCGGCGAGGTTGAGAAGCTCGACCAGCGTACTACCCAGGTCACCAACAAGCTGCGTCACATCGAGGCGAACCTCAATGGCTACACCCGAGAGGAAATCAAAGAGGCCTACTCCGCCTCCCAGGCTTCCCAACTCCGCCTTGTCATGCTGCGGTCTCAGGCAGAGCAGCTCCAGGCCAAGAGAGAGAACCTGGGAAATCTGGCAGACTGGCTCCGGAACTTCCTGGATACTGTGGACGATGTCCCCGGATTGAGCGGCCCCCTAGAAGGACTGGCGGCTTCCCCCGTGGGTGCCGACAACGTGATGATGCGCATTATCGAAGCTCAAGAAGGCGAGCGTCAGCGGCTGGCCAGGCAGATGCACGACGGACCAGCCCAATCGCTGACCAATCTCATTCTCCAGGCCGAGATCGTGGACAAATCATTCGACGTCGGCACCGATCAAGCTCGCGCTGAGTTGACGAATCTGAAAAACGCCGTCAACGCTGCTTTCGGGAAGACCATGGACTTCGTCTTCGAGCTCAGCCCTATGATGCTGGATGACCTCGGGGCGGTGCCTACCGTGCGGCGGTACATAGAGGACTTCCAGGAGAAAAGCGGGCTGAGCGTGGCCTTCGACCTGGTCGGTGAGGAGCGCAGAATGGCGCCATACGTGGAAGTCACCATCTTCCGAGTGATCCAGGAACTGCTGCACAACGTCGGGCAACACGCTCACGCCAGCCACGTGCAGGTGGGGCTGAACCTGCAAGGCTCCAAGGTCGGGATCAC
>DATKVP010000364.1:0-3115 GCA_035530015.1 Anaerolineae bacterium
GGGCAACCTGGAGTCTGGAGCTCGTCCGGTCAAACGCGTCGGACTCCATGATGCGTCGCAGGGGAACCAGGGAGGCCTCGTCGTTGGGAACCTCAATGCCGATCATGGAGCGGCCTGGTACGGGGGCCTCGATGCGTATGGGGGCAGCAGCCAGGGCCAGCGAGAGGTCGTTGGCCAGCGCACCGATCTTGCTGACCTTGACCTTTGACTTGGAGAGGCGGCCATCTCGCCCCTTCCGCTCTACGTATCCCGGTTTCAGTCCGAACTGAGTGACGGTGGGACCCTGGTTGACTTCCACTACTTTCCCGGGGACCCCGAAGCTGAACAGGGTTTCCTCAATGATGCGTACCTTGCGCCGGATCTCTGCATCGCTGGCCTCTTTCGGCACGTTTCGTTCCAGGACGTCCTCCACAGTGGGTAGGTTCCACTCTCTGCGGCTCGGTACTGCCAGATAGTCCAATCGACGGCTTTCCTGGACGCCTCGACCCTGGTCCGAAGAGGGCTTGAGGAGTTCAGCCACCTTGTCTCTCAGGTCGGAGAGCACGCCCAGGCTGGTGATCTCCGGTCGGCGGGCTCGGACCCTGGGGGCGTTCGCTCTCCAGAAGCCCATCGCTGCGGTGGCTGCTCGTCTGAGCTGTGCGCCCGCTCGAGACAAGGAGATGCCAGAGAGGAGGATGAGGCCCACGGCGGCGCCCGCCGCGACGGCCATGTAGGCTCCAATGGTACCGGCACCGGCTATCAGAGCCCGACTGAGCATCCATCCCGCGTAGCCGCCTCCTCCCCCTTCCGCTGCGAGTTGTCTTGGATCTTCTGGAAAGGAGAGTAGGTGAGCGCCGGCCAGGCAGACGATGAACAGAAGAGTCGTAGCGAGGGGCCTTCGCCATTGGAGACCGGGCTTCTTCTTCAGGCTCTGCAGAAGCATCCAGAAGCCCAAAACGCCGACGGTGAGGGGAATGAGGTAGACCCCCCACCCGAAGAACCGGCGCAGCACGGTGATGAGACCTTCAGTGATGGGGTCCCGCGTGAAGGACGCGAGGCTGAACCCGGTGAGGGCAGCCCCGCCCAGTAGAGTGAAGGCCGCTATTTTGAGTCTTGCTACGCCTGCTGCTTTGCGCGCCGTCCGTCCGTTACCCACTTGTCTAGAACAGACTCAATTGCTCCGCGTCTTCTGGTAGCTCCACTTCCGCGATGCTGTCCGCTTGAGCCAGGAGCTGGGGGATCTTGGACATATCGTCCTTGACTACCTGGCGCCACTTCGGCTGGTGCAACGCCGCAGCAGGGTGGTACATAGGGTAGTAGATGATGCCCCCTATCCTGCGAGGCTGGCCGTGTATCTGTGAGATCTTGGCACCTTGAAAGAAGCGCTCCATGGAGAAGCGGCCCAAGGTGACGATCATCTGAGGGGAGATGATCTCGATCTGCTTGTCCAGGAAGGGTTTGCAGGCCTCGATCTCCTCGGGAAGTGGATCCCGGTTGCCTGGGGGCCGGCACTTGATCACGTTGCAGATGTAGACATCCTCTCTGGTCAGGCCGATATCTTCCAGGAGTTCTTCGAGGAAGTGTCCTGCCGCTCCCACGAAGGGACGGCCTTGCTGATCCTCGTGAAAGCCGGGGCCCTCTCCGATGAACACCAGCTGGGCCTTCTCAGGACCTTCGCCGGGCACCGGGTTCTTCCGGGCCTCGGACAGGATGCAGCTTTGGCACTTCGCAATCTCTTCATGGAGTTCAGTCAGTTGGGACACGGATGCGCCTCCTCAAGATACAAGAATCCGTGGCTGTGGTCGTCCATCAGTGTAGTGAGGTGGTCGGCGCCTCATCATCTCGATGCTCCGAGATTGTACCACATTGATGAGTGTTTGGCTAAAGGAGAGCCCGTGGTGCTGCCACGCCTAGGCACCGCGACTCCGGCAACACGGCCGTGTTGCTGTGGAAGATACCGTCAGACAGCGTTGCATTCGCGGCTACACAGGTCCTTGTGTTGCCTATGAATGGGTGATATACTTATACACGAGAGCCCGTCTCCAGATGTCTTGCAGCAGCTTTCATCATGTGATGCATAGTCTCGGAGGTGCGTGATAGGGAGGTTTTGCCCCCCGTATCGACCAGGGAGAAGTGTTGTGGATCTATCACGTAGCAGCGAAAGGGGCACGGGGGTGAGACTGGGCGTTGATCGCCGGGACCAGCTAGTAGAAGACCTTGCGCGGCGACTGGACAGCTGGAGGCTGACCACTCCGGCCATTGCGTTCCTCGAGACTCACAGACCCCTCAATTTCATCGCGAGCCAAACCCTTCTCGCTCTCCAACCGCTCCTGATGCTGTTCCTGGGTGACGTCTCCATTGAAGAATACGCCACACTGCTCGAGGACTCGGATAGTGTGCAGCGCGTCATCTGTCGCCTGGAGGAGTTGCGGCAGCAAGGCATTCCTCCGGACTAGGTCGCTTCCAGAGTGGGGGGACATTGGGTTTTCTGGCAGAGATTCTCGGCAATCTGGGCATCGGTCAGCAGCATGCGCTGATGTTTGCACTGCTTCTGCCTTTCTTTCCTCTTCTTCTCCTTCTCAACCGGAGGATACGGGAGAGGGGGAATCCGCCACTCCGTCCCATCCCCGCCTACGAGGATTTGGAGGCGTACCTGGGCGAAGCGACGGAGAGCGGACGAACGGTACACGTATCTATGGGAACAGGCGGGATAGGTACCGGTGTCACGGCGGAATCGCTGGCTGGCCTCACCGTCCTGGAGCACATTGCGGGTCACTCTGCGGCCACCGGCCTCAAGACGGTGGCCACGGTCTCCGACCCGTCGCTTCTGCCGGTTGCCCAGGATGTGATGAGGGAGGCCTGTGCAGCCCAGGGGTATCCCGAGGCGTACGATCCGGCTTGCGTTCGTTTTGTTTCTTCGGACAAGGTGGCTTACGCCGCTGGAGTGATGGACATCCTGGGCCACGACAAGGTGTCCTGCAACGTGATGATCGGGAACTTCAGCGATGAGTTCCTGCTGATGAGCGAGGTGGGCGCTCGAAACGCGGTGAACCAGGTAGGGGGGACTACTTCTCCCCAGATTCTGCCGTTTGTCTATGCATCCACGGATCATGCCTTGATAGGTGAGGAGATCTTC
>DATKVP010000365.1:0-2210 GCA_035530015.1 Anaerolineae bacterium
AGGGCATGGGCCTCTCAGAGATCAGCCTTCTCATTCTGCGTGCTGCTGGAAGAACGATATCCTGTCCAGGACGGATCTTCCCCCTCGGAAGAGACGCTTGATGTCCCCGAAGCTGCGCACCCTGAGCAGAGACTTGGCCACAAACCTGGGGCTGAAGTAGTGACTCCTGTAGGCGTGGATCCTGGCCCTCTCCACGTCCTCCCGCGAGAGATCCTCGGTGGCAATGAGGGAGTTCTCAGCAGCGAAGTCCTCCCAACTATCAAAGACGAGCCACCCGTTATCTAAACAGGTCTGGTAGAGTTGAGTGCCTGGGTGCGGGATGGCGATGGCGAACTGCGTGCTGTCCGCATCTATCTCCTTGGCGAACTCGATGGTTTCCTCGATGGTCTCGTTGGTCTCGCCAGGAACGCCGAAAAGGAAATAGGCCTGGGTCTTGATCCCCAATTCACGGCAGTCCTTGAAGGCCTGCCGCACCCGGTCCAGGGTGATGCGCTTCTTCATGATCTCCAGCATCTTGGGCGAGCCGGATTCCACGCCGAACAGAATATAGTGGCAGCCGGCCTCCTTCATCGTAGCGAGGACTTCTCTATCCACCGTGTCTACCCGGGCCTGCACGATCCACCTCACGTCTACCCCTCGCTCCACGAGGAGCCTGCACATCTCCAGCACCCGCTTCTTGTTCTGTGTCAGGCAGTCGTCGTCGAAGTAGATCTCATCTACACCGTATTCCCGGACGACGTGCTCCATCTCGTCCACCACATCGGCAGCGCCTCTGGCCCTGAACTTGTGCCCATACAGCGTGTCAGGCCACAGGCAGTAGACGCAGTGATGGGGACACCCTCGCGAACTCACCATGGCCGTAGGCCGGTCGCCCGAGTAGATGGCAGCCCGATACCCTTCCTGGCGAACGATGTGCCGGGCAGGAAAGGGCAAGGAATCCAGATCCTTGATAAGTTGTCTGGGGGGATTGACGCGCACCTCATCTCCTCGGCGATAGGTAAGACCCTGCACCTGGCTCAGGTCACCCTCCTCTGCAAGGCTGAGGGCGAGGTCCCTCACCGTGATCTCCGCCTCGCCGCGAACGATGGCATCAACCGCTGGGTTCTCCGTCAGTATCTGCTCGTGGAAGAAGGTGGGGTGTGAGCCGATCAACGCAACGACTGTGCCCACACAGCTTTCCTTCGCTGCCCTGGCCGACTCCAGGTCAAAGTAGATGGAGGGTGTCGAGCATTCGATGACGACCAGATCAGGCCGCAGTTCGGCCACTGCCTCCGAGAAGTCCGCGATGGACATCTCCTCCATCACCGCATCCAGGAAGGCAACCTCCACTCCAGCCTCTTCGAGCACGGCCACGATGTAGGCAAGATAGACGGGATACTCCAGGTACTTGTCCTTTCTCTTGTGTGGCCAGCGCACGTCCGAGCGTGCCCCGTAACCCTCTCCGGGCCAGGGTGGATTGGCGACCAGAACCTTCATGACACCTCCGCTACACTCCGACCTTCATATATATAACCCTCGCACAATTGCACGAACTGATCGGCCAGCCCGCTCCATTCGTACTTCTCCTTGACCATGGCCAGTCCGTTCTCGCCCAGTCTTGCTCTGAGTTCACGATCCTTCAGGAGACGGTCGATCTGGTGAGCGAGATCCTTCGCATCCCCAGGTCGGTAGAAGAGCGCCGTGACTCCCTCCTGAGCAACTTCCTGCAAGGCCGGCAGCCGCGGCAAGATGGCCGGTACCCCACATGCCCAGTACTCGAACTCCTTGAGGGTAACACGCCCCCGAGCCGATATCACGTCAGGTAGGATTACCAAACCGATGTCACTGGCGCTGATGTAGGAAGGTATCTCATGCTGCTCCACCCAGCCAGAGAAGTAGAAGTTGTCGTCAAGCGCGTACTCCCTCACCTTCTTCTTGAGGTCCGGGACGGCGCTGCCATCTCCCACAAGCCAAAAGCAGGTATCCTCACGGCGGCCCACCACCAGGCGAGCGGCATCGATCAGCAGTCCGGGATCGTCCTGCGGGTCGATGGCGCCGTGAAAGATGAGTACGTTGTTGGCGCCGCTGGCGTGAGCGTCCCGCATGGGTCGTCCATCGACGGGGTGGAAAACGCTGGTGTCCACTCCATCGGGCACCACGTCTATATGCTCAGCCTGAGCGCCATACTGCACGCCTATCTCCTTCATCGCGTCGCTGATGGTGATGATCTT
>DATKVP010000366.1:0-16746 GCA_035530015.1 Anaerolineae bacterium
GTACGGGACACCTCTGATCGTCATCGATTTCGGCACGGCCACGACCTTCGACGCCATATCCAAGGAGGGTGACTACCTGGGCGGCGCCATCGCGCCCGGCATCGCCGTCGCCGGCGAGGCGCTGGTCCAACGCACGGCCAAACTGCCTCGCATCGAGTTTGTCGTGCCACCGCTCGCCATCGGGAGGAACACCATCAGCAGCATGCAGTCAGGGATCATGTATGGCTACGTGAGCCTGGTCGAGGGCATGGTGATTCGTCTGAACAAGGAACTCGGCGGCAACTCCCGCGTTGTCGCCACCGGCGGCCTGGCGGAACACATAGCCTACCAGACGGACGCTATTGAAGCTGTGAATCGGAACCTGACGCTAGAGGGGCTCAAGCTGCTGTACAAGTTGAACCGGTCATAGCAGGATCCTGTTCGCTCCGCCATCCCCTCTGAGGCTCTACCCTCCAAGACTATCCTCGGGGCGTCCAACCTTCGTCGTCCGACCTCGACCCGCGTGCGGCCCCCTATTCGGCACGAATGTTGGGGGCATGTGTAACGCGAAGAGCGCGAAAGGGGTAGAATGACGCGAAAGGCTCCATCACCAGGGTGTCGCTGCCGCCCCGGGGTTCCTGCCCGTGCGGGACCGGCTCACTCCAGCTCCGCCGCGACGGTGTGGCGAAAGAGGCGAATGCGCGCTCGGCGGGCCTTGCGGCAGACTCCTGCGGCCGGGCCTCCTCAGGGGTCTGATCGCGGACCGTATTGATCAGTCGCTTGATCTCCGCGCACCTGGTGTCGATCTTCCTGCCCTTGTGGTAGATGGGGATGTTCTGCTCCCGGGAGAAGTCGAGCGCCCTGGCCTGGATTTCCAGGCGCAACGTTCGCTGGTACGTGATCTCTCGGAACCCAGGACCCGGCGTCTCGTGCACCTCGATGCACATCCCGATGATGTCGCCCGTGGCGCCGTCAAAGTCGTGGCCTTTTCCCGAGCGCCCCGCCGTTTCCTCACCCATCTGGCCGGCGGCAGAAAGGGAGTCGCTCCTCCCTGGCAGCGCCTCCCGTCCCTTCCGCGTCATTCGCCTCTCCTGACAACGCGCCAAACGCTCCGTGCCGCGGTCTCAGCGTCCGGCCAATGCCCGAAGCCCCCGACACTGCTACTCTTCCTGGGTCCATTGTACATCGATCAGACGTCAATGCTGGCCCGTGTTGCAGAGGGCTACAGAGAGGCTCGGCGAGGGGACAATAAAGGTGAGGTATTGAGCGCTATCGGGTCAGGCCGCATGACGAGTTTGGATGAGGCCTGCCCGCGTCCTACATCCCGAAGTCGTAGATCCCGTCCTCGATGGGCCAGTCCCGGCCGCAGTTGACACAGGAGAGCGACGAGCCTTCCTTTTCCAACTCTTCCTGCCCACAGGCCGGACACCGGAACAGCCGATCGCTCTCTGGGCCAGCCTTATCCGCCTGCGCCCGGAGGAACATACTGGGCGCCAGGCGGAGGCATGCTGTCGGCCCCTGCAGCGCCCCGTCAGCGCGGATCAACCAGGGCTGGGGAACCAGCCTCTTGAGCAGAGCGAGCCGCAAGGAGGAGACGGCCAGCGACCTCTCCACGCCAAGATGAGCGGCCCGCATCTGGTTCTCGATATAGGAGGGGTGGAAGTCGAAGTGGAGAGGGACATACTCCACGGGCTCAGGCGAGAAGGGGCTGCGGCGGGAGCGGCCCAGGACGAAACGGATGATCTCCTTCAAGTTGCGCTTGTTGGCGTACTCGAGGACGTATCGTCCCCGCGGGCGAAGGATACGATGGACCTCCCTGAAGGCGGCTGGTACGTCGGTCAGGTGGTGCAGCACTCGCACGGTGAGGGCCACATCGAAGGCGCTGGTGCTGAGGGGCAGATGGTATGCGTCGCCCACCACGAAGAGGAATCGCCGATCCTCACCCAGTCGCTCCTGGGCCTCGCGCAGCTGGGACTTGGCCGGGTCGAGGAGGACCACGCGCTCGTACCCATCGTACAGGTCGGCCAGCCGCCCAAAGGCAGCCCCTATCTCCACCAGGCGTCCGCCGGACCGGGGAAGGATCTTCTCCAGGGCGATCCTCTCCACAGCGTCCTCGTAAGCACGCCCTGGCCAGAAAGCGCCCTCATAGTCGTAGCCTTCGTAGTCGCAGAGAGGTCTCGTGGGTTCAGCCATGTTTCACGTGAAACAGTAATCCACTATATCCGGCACAGGGCCAACACCCACGGAAAGGGGTAGGCCACACTTTCCACCCTGAAGTGCTCTCCCAGCAGGCGCAGAAACTCACCCGCCGTCCACCGGTGCAGATGCTCGGGGTCGTTACCCCAGGCCCTCACGTTCTTGCCCCGCAGGAAGTTGGACATCATGAAGAAAGGTTCGTTGGGCACACTGATCAGACACAGCCCCCCACTCACCCGCCGCAGCTCCTCCAGCGCCCGTAGCGGCTCCGCCAGGTGCTCCAACACCTCCAGACACAGCACCAGATCAAAGCTCCCGCTCGCGTAAGGCAGCCGGCCTATGTCCCCCATCTGGAACGGTACCTCGGGGTGTTTGACCCTGGCCTGCACCAGCGCCGGCCAGTCGTAATCAAGGCCCTGTATGGGCAAATGACCGTTCACCCTCAGCAGCCGGTCAATGGTGAACCCCTCCCCGCAGCCCACATCCAGAATGCTGCCAGGCCTCGACGCCTCCACCACCTTCGCCACCCGTCTATGAAAGTAGCGGATCAGCCCCCGCTGCAGCGGATTGGGGTTCTCGTACTTCTGAAGATTGCCTCGCCGGCTATACTCCCCACCTCTACCGCCAGCACCAAGACCATCCACGATCCAATCTCCCCCACGCTACCGATCCACAAGCAGTGCCAGGCACCAAGGCCATGGCCTGCGTATCCCAGTTGTCACGCCCGCGCGCCACCGGTCCTCTTCGCCCAGCCCCCATAAGCAATCCCGCGCTGGATGCGCTTCCCAATCGCCGGGTGACTCAGCAAGAGCAGCTCCACCCACCGCTCAGGGTCCACATCCGCCAGGTTCTGGTTCGCCAGCTTCACCATCGCCGAGACAAATGCCTCCGGCCTTTCTGTGGCCTTCAGAGCGTACTCGTCCGCCCTCCCCTCACGCCACCTGGAGAAAGCGCTCCCCAGAGGGGTGGTCACTGCCATGAAGGCCCCCATCACCAGCCCCACGAGAGGCAGCCCGGCCACGTCGTCCAGGCCTGCCAATCCCAGCAGCCCTGCCCCCCAGATCAATGCCAGATGAGTGACGTACAGCCCCGCCAGCGTCAATCCAGACTGGAAGAGCAGCCCCCACCACATGTCGTGCGCCACATGATGGCCCAGTTCGTGGGCCACAATGGCCTCTATCTCATCAGGCCCATACTCCCCGTACAGCGTGTCGCCCAGCACGATCCGGCGGGTATTGCCCAGCCCCATGATCATCGCATTGGCGGCGCTGGTCCTGCTGCTCAGATCCATGGTCCACACCCCAAGAACGCCGGTCCGCGCCCGTGCCGCCAGCCTCTCCAGCCGCGACGCCAGCTCCTCGTCAGCCAAAGGCCTGACCTTGTAGAACAGAGGCACCAGGAGCACCGGCGCCAGATGCGCCAACACGACCGTCAGCAATAGCAGGAATACTCCCGCCACCAGCCACCATAGTTCGGGCGTGACCCTCAGCAGGAAGTAGATCACCTCCACGACGACCAAACCTAGGGCCAGCGCTACCAACCCGCCCCTCATCTGATCCGCCAGCCACGCCCCCAGCGTCTGGTTGGATAAACCGTAGCGGTGAGGGAGAACGAAGCCTCCGTAGTACTCCAAGGGGACCGTCACCAAACCGTAGCCCACAGACATCACAAGGAAGTAACCCGCCACGACCAGCACCGGATGACTGGTGCTCGCCATCACCAATCCCTTCAACGACACCGCCAGACCGCTCAGCAGCAACAGAAGCGCGAACCCTCCTCCCAAGCCCATGTCCACCGCCAACAGCCGGTACCTCAACCTGGCGAAGGACCTTGCCTCCCTCTGCCGCTCTGAATCGATGTCCTCCGGCGTCAGCAACCGCTCCCTGTCCACTCTTCCCCTGCTACACCCCGAGACGATCGCATATGTCTATACAGCTTCAGGACATGCGGAGAGGCGGCAGCCGAGCTGCCCCATCGCTCCACTTCGCGCGGGCTCAACGGAGACTTCCGTACCGCCCACAACTTCCATCCCGTTCTTCCACACCCTGACGCTGGTCCAGTTGCATTCACGCCGCAAAGGTGCTATAGTTTACGCTCGCCTGTCATGATAGCATAAAGGATATACTCGGTCAAACACCCTCGCCTTTTCATGGCGTACAGCGAACGCGGAGCACACAATGGCCGCAGGCAGGCGTTGCCTGGTCACTCTCACCACGGACTTCGGCACTGAGGACGGCAACGTTGGGGTAATGAAGGGCGTCGTACTCGGCATCAACCCCGAAGCTTCCATCGTTGACCTGAGCCATGACATCCCACCCCAGGGCATAGCGGCCGCCGCCTACGTTCTCCGCAGGGCCTATTCGTTCTTTCCCCGCGGTACCGTGCATCTGGTAGTCGTCGATCCAGGAGTCGGCACCGAACGCCGCTCCATCGCCGCGCAGAGTTCGGGTGCCTTCTTCGTGGCACCGGACAACGGCGTTCTTTCCTACGTCCTCGATCATCTCCGCGCTGCCGGCGACGACCCCGAAATCATCCATCTCACCGATCCCGCCTACTGGCTGCCCGAGGTCAGCAATGTCTTCCACGGACGCGACATCTTCGCACCGGTCGCTGCGCACCTCTCCCGCGGCATCCCCTTAGACGCGCTCGGCCAGCGCATCGAGGATCTGCTGACCATCCCACCGCCCCTCCTCACCCACCAGCCTGGCAAGATCGCTGGCCAGGTGATGCACATAGATCACTTTGGCAACCTCTTGACCAACATCCCTCGCGCAGATCTCGTCTCCCTGGGGGACAAGATCGTCACCAAGATAGGGCGGGCCCGTGTAGGCGGTCTCAGCCCCACCTTTGCCCATGGTCGAAACGGAGACCCCATCGCCTACATAGACAGCTCAGGCCACCTGGCCATCGCCGCCGTCAACGCCAGCGCCCAGCAGTTGCTCCACTGCCAGGTCGGAGACAGAGTAGACGTCGTGACCCAGCAGGCGACGCATGTTTGCAACGGAGAGCCCAGTGACTGACCCCTTGATCCATCCGCAAGAAGTTGAGGCCCTCACCAGACAATTCGGCGAACCCCGCCGCCAGACCTGCACCATGGACGTCGCTCACCCGACGTACGACAGGTGGGTACGCAAGGTATCCACCGGTCCCGTTGCCTGCCGGGGCGAGGTCATCATGGTCATCCTGCGCCCCAACGGCAAAGTGCTGCTGCACACCAAGGACTTCTATCCACAGGGAGTCTACAGACTGCTGAGCGGCCGCGTGCTGTGGCGGGACGACGTAGCACATACCCTGCACCGTGAGGTGAGGGAGGAGACAAGCCTCGACGTCACGGTCCAGTCCTTCCTGGGACTGATCGAGTACCAGTTCCAGTGCAAGGAGAGTGTCCTGCCCTTCGTATCGTACGTCTTCGAGCTGCACGAAGTCGGCGGAGAGCTCTGCTGTTTGGACAAAGGAGAGGGAATCACAGACTTCCGCGAGGTCAGCGTTGGCGAACTCTCCCAGGTGGCCGCAGAGTTAGAGCACTTGGAACCCCAGTGGCAGGATTGGGGCAACTTCCGCGCAGTGGCCCACCACATGGTGCAAGACCTCCTAACCCGGTAGCCCCTCGCCACCCACACTCCCAGACATCGTTCCTTTCCGTCTCTGCGGGGCGAATAGCTTCCCTACCGGCCGCTGCCGAAATGATCCCATCCCCTGGCTACCAATGGGATCTCGCTCCCGTCCGGAAGCACCACCCACCGCCCTTCCTCTCTGGGCAGTATCTCGCCTACGCAGGTCACGGGCGTCCCCGTTTCCTCCTCCACCCGCGCAGCCACTTCTTCCTCCGCCTCCGGTGGCACGGTCAAACACAGCTCGTAGTCCTCACCGCCTTCGAGGCCAAGCATCCAGTCCGTACGTCCCGTCACCTCCGCCACCGACCCCACGCCACCCGATAGGGGAAGCCGGTCCGCGAACAGACGCACGCCAACGCCGCTCTCATCGCAGATGTGCCCAACGTCGCTGCCGAGCCCATCGCTGAGGTCCATCATGGACGTCGCCCTGCCGCTCCTGGCGATGACCCGCCCCTCCCCGACCCTGGGCGTAGGGGTCAGATACCTTTCCAGCACGTCCTTGAACTCATCCGACAGGCCCGCTCCGCCCACCTCCAGTAGCGCCAATCCCGCCGCACCCCCACCAAGCCATCCCGTCACCAGGACCGCATCGCCGGCGCGGGCCCCCGACCGCAGAACCACCTCCTCCACCTTCACCTTGCCCAACAGGAACGCGTCCACCACCAGAGGCCCGTCCGTTCGTGATAGATTGCCCCCTACTATGTCCGCTCCGTGCCTGGCAGATTCCTCCCCAAGACCGTCGTACAGTTCCTCCACCCAGCTCACCTCCAGCGCGCCGGGCAGTGCCAGCGAGACGAGGAAGTGTTCTGGCGTCCCTCCTTTGGCCGCGATATCACTGAGGTTGATGGCCGCCGCCCTACGTCCGAGTTGGTAGGCAGTGATGGACTTCCTCAGGAAATGCACGCCTTCCACCTGAATGTCGCAGGTGGCCAGCAGGTAGCTCTCGCCATCCAGGGCCAGCACGGCCACATCATCACCCACCGCTGCCCGCACATCCTCGCGGTAGGGTGGCAGCCGCGCCCCAATCCGTTCTATAAGACCGAATTCACCCACATCCGAGACATCCACTCCCGCCACCCTCCTTCACCTCGCCGCGCCAGGCTCTTGCCCCTCACCTCGCGCATTCCATCCAGAGTCCTCCCCCGAAGTACAAAAACCCGCATGCTTCCCACATGCGGGTTTCATGGCGGGGGCTATCAATGCATCGGACTCGCACCCCTCGAAGGCTCCTCGGGCAGGACTCGAACCTACAACCCGTCGGTTAACAGCCGACTGCTCTACCGATTGAGCTACCGAGGAATGGTATCTATCCGATTATACTACACCACTCGCGAGTTGTCAACTCAAACGAGGTAGTCTCTCAGCTTGCGACTCGACTTGGGATGCCGCAGCTTTCGCAAAGCCTTGGCCTCTATCTGCCGCACCCGTTCCCTGGTCACGCCGAAGATCCGTCCTACCTCTTCCAGCGTCCGACCTTGCCCATCCCTGAGGCCGAAGCGCAATTCCAGGACCCCACGCTCCCGGGGACTCAGCGCATCCAGGAGGTCCCGCATCTGTTCCCTCAGCAGTTCTCGCGAGGCCGTGTCTATGGGGCCAGGAATGGACTCATCCTCGATGAAGTCCGCCAGTGAGCTGTCCTCCCCCGTGCCGATGGGCATCTCCAGAGACATCGGTTCCTGAGAGATACGTATGATGCGCCTGACTTTGGCCGCCGCTTTCTTCCATCGTCGTTGCACCACAGGGTCCAGAGGGTTCTTACCGCTCCGCGCCCGCTCGATATCGGCCCTGTCCTTGTCCGATAGGTATCCCTCCATCTCCAGCGATATCTCGTCTGCAGATGGTTCTCGGCCCAAGTCTTGTGTCAGCTGGCGCGAAACGCGAAGTACTCTGTTGATGTCCTCCACCACATGGATAGGGATGCGTATGGTACGACCCTGATCTGCAATGGCCCGTCCGATCCCTTGTCTGATCCACCACGTCGCGTACGTGCTGAACTTGAAACCGCGTCGGTAGTCGAACTTCTCCACAGCTCTGAGCAACCCGATGTTCCCCTCCTGGATCACGTCCAGAAAAGAGATGCCCCGC
Organism: Anaerolineae bacterium; assembly: GCA_035530015.1. Lineage (GTDB taxonomy): Bacteria > Chloroflexota > Anaerolineae > UBA7937 > B3-Chlor > JAUVXJ01. Next base: position 7,875 of record DATKVP010000366.1, read on the forward strand.
CCCACGTACTGCTTGGCGACACTCACCACCAGGCGCAAGTTGGCCACCACCAGCACCTTCCGCGAGAAGGCAGCAAGTTCATCCACTTTCCGGAAGCCATCTACCCCCTGCGTCTCGCTCCGCTCCGCCACAGGCATGTACTTCCTCTTGGTCGCCAATCGGCCCGTCGCCCGCAAATGGGTCACCAGCAACTCGGTCAAGTCACTGGGCAGTAGGTAGAGATCCAGACACAGATCGTGGACCTTCCTGGTCAGCATGTCCCATTCCGTCTCCAGCGAGCCTTGGCCAGCAGCCCGTCCCCCCCTATCAGACGAGTCCAACACCAGGGCCAGTTCGTCCGTCTCGCCGAAGTCCTCCTCCCCGATGCTGCTCAGATAGGACCCAAGGTATGACTCCGTAGCCGACTGGATGACGGGCTGCGAAATCGATTCTATCTCCTCCACGAGCTGCGCTAGATCGACAACGGGCACACCCAGTTGATCGCACAGTCGGGTGATGTCCTTCCAGTTGGCCCGCAACAACTCCAGGAGGCCCACTACGATTTCCAGCCACCCATCATCACGACCACCCGCCGTGACCTCCGCCGCCGCCTCTTCCAGGTATCGAGGCGCCATCATCTTCATACTGTGCCATTTCTCATCAGACGGCGACAGCAGAGACACGTGGCCGATCTCCCGCAGGTACATCCGTACGGGATCGCTCGCCTCGCTTCCCTCTAGCTCTAGAAGAGAGTCGGCCGACATGTCGACGTCCTCATCTTTACCCATGGAGCCTTCATCCGAGGACACCTCCGCAAGATCGTCTCCTGCCGCGGCGATCGGTTCCTTCCGTGACTCAGTCAGCTCCTCCGTAACCCCCTCCTCTGGGAGCCCCCTCCTCTCATCCAACCTTCGCTCAGGGAGATCAGTCATCGTCGGCTCCACCACCTCCCCATGGCGTCACACCCATAATGTACACTAAATCGCGCCTCCATGAACTGAATCATGCTTGCCTTGCCAGTGCCTCTGGCGCTCCCGAATCCTCTGCCTGAGGCCCTCCACCCTATCCAGCAGCGCCGATCCATCGGTACCGCTCTCCTGACCGTCGCGGAGGAGACTCTCCAACTCCAGCAACTCCCTCCGGTCCTTTCGGTCCCGCAGCCTGGAGAGTGAGCGCTCTATCTCGCCAATCACCTCCTCCTCCGGCACGACAGGCCCTTTTCCCGCGCCCTCGAGCATCGAATCCAGGTGTTCCTCCAGCACCGGGTCTAACCCAGTTCGAAACTCTTCAAGATCGAAGGCTGACTGTCGCTCGAGGGAGTTCTTCAAGGCGAGGAAGATAGACCGGTTCTCGATGCACAGAAAATCGTCTGCGGACAGATCCTGGACCCCCTGGATGACCTTCGGCGCCCCCATCAGTAGAGCCAGGCAATAGCTCTCCAACGCGGGCGCGCCCCGCACGAGGGATGTGGTTCGGCCATCGTCTGCCCGTTTCTCCGCCCCCCCTCGGGGCCTCGCTCGAGTCATCTCGGCCGCGAGGGTCCTCTCGTCTATTCTAATCAACCGAGCGAGTTTCTGCAAATAGTGAGCGCGCTCGATCCCATCTCCCAACTCACTGATCAAGGGCAGCAGCTGGCGAACGAGTCCAGACTTGCCCTCCGCGGAATCCAGGTCCCTGCCAGCGGTGGCCACCTGGAAGTAGTAGTCCATCAGCGGCAGCGCGCCTTGGACCAGGGCCGCCCACTGACCCGGATCCGTCCTGATAACGTCATCGGGGTCTAGCCCCTCCGGCATCGTGATCACCTTGATGTTCGCGTCCACGTACCGCTTCAGCCAGATGTGGCGGTAGGATTCCCGAATCACCGGGCTCTGACGGTGTTCGACACCATAATGCTTCTTCACCACCTCCAGGCCCCTCAAACTCGCCTGCTGTCCGGCGGCATCAGCGTCCATGGCCAGCGTGAAACTCTTGGTCAGCCGCCTCAACGCCTGGACCTGAACCTCCGTCAGGGCCGTCCCCATGGAAGCCACCACGTTCTTGAAGCCATGCTGATGGGCCATCAGCACATCCATGTACCCTTCCACGATGATGGCCGTCGCCTCGTCGCGGATGGCCTGCCTGGCCAGGTGGACGCCGTACAGGATGCTACCTTTGTCGAAAATGGGGGTCTGGGGAGTGTTCACGTACTTTGCCAGGGAGTCGTCGAGGGCACGACCACCAAAGCCCACTACGCCCCCCCTGGCGTTGTGAATGGGGAACACCAGCCGTCCACGGAAACGATCGTAGCTCCCGCCACCCTCACGCTCCACAGTCAGGCCGGCGGCAAGGACATCCTCCTCGCCATATCCCTTCTCCGCCAGATGCCTCTTCAGGGCCTCCCATTCCGGCAGCGAATATCCCAGATGGAAGGTCCTCCACGTCTCCTTCAGCATCTTGCGCTTCTCCAGATACTCCCGGCCGGGCTGAGCCTGGGGGGAATCGAGGAGGAGATGATGGAAGTGATGGGCAGCCGCGGAGTTGATCTCACCCAGTAGAATACTCCGCTCGTCGTGCTTCTGCTGTCCTTTCGTGCGCGGGGTCAGAGTTATCCCCGCCCGCTGTGCCAGGATGCCCAGTGCCTCGGAGAACTCCAGGTTCTCCTTCTTCATCAGAAACGTGAAGACATCCCCCCCCGTGGCACAGGCCCCGAAGCAATGCCACCGCTGCCCGTCGGGGAAGACTACAAACGAAGGCGTCGTGTCCGCGTGAAAGGGGCACAGCCCCTTGAAGTTGCGGCCTGCCTTTTGCAGCGGGACATACTGGGAGACGAACTCCACCACGTCTACCCTGTCTTTGATCTCGTCGACGACTCCCATGGCCTCAGTCGACCACCTTTACTTCGCGTAGTCTACTGCTCTCGTCTCACGGATCACGGTCACCTTGATCTGCCCAGGATACTCCAGGTTCTCCTCCACCTTGCGGGCCACGTCCTTCGACAGGCGCAGGATACCCAGATCGTCGATCTTCTCGGGTTTAACCACGATGCGTATCTCGCGACCCGCCTGAATGGCATAGCACTCGCCGACGCCCTGGAAGGAACCCGCCACGTCTTCTAGCGCTCTAATGCGCTTGACATACCTCTCCAGGCTCTCACGCCGCGCCCCCGGGCGCGCGCCAGATATGGCGTCCGCAGCAGCCACAAGCACCGCCTCCACGCTCTGGGCCTCTTCCTCCGAGTGATGGGAGCCCACGGCGTTCACCAGAACAGGTGACTTGCTGTAGCGCCTGACGATGTCAGCACCGATCAAGGCGTGTGGACCCTCTACCTCATGATCCACGGCCTTGCCAATGTCGTGGAGCAGCCCCGCCTCCTTGGCCAGCTGGAGGTTGGCTCCCAGTTCGGCCGCCATCATCCCTGCCAGGTGAGCTGTTTGTATGGAGTGATCCAGCTGGTTCTGCCCGTAGCTCCTCCTGTACTTCAATCTGCCAAGCAGTTTCACCAACTCGGGATGCATGCCCGTCACTCCGACGTCGAATACCGCTTTCTCCCCTTCCTCTTGAATGATGGCTTCGACCTCTCGCCTCGACTTGCTCACCACCTGTTCAATCCGACCGGGATGGATCCGCCCATCCACGATCAATTTGGTGAGGGCCAGCCGCGCTACTTCTCTTCTCACCGGATCGAAGCTGGAGATGGTCACCGCCTCTGGTGTGTCGTCGACGATCAAGTCCACCCCAGCGGCGTTCTCCAGAGCCCTGATGTTGCGTCCTCCACGCCCGATGATACGACCCTTGAGCTCATCGCTGGGTAGATCCACCGTCGACACGGTTAACTCCGCTACCTCGTCGGATGCATAACGCTGAATCGCCTCACTGATGATCTTGCGCGCCTGGCGATCTGCCGTCTCCCTGGCCTCCTGCTCAACCTCTCTTATCACCCGAGCCATATCTTGACGGCTCTCTTCCTCAACCGCCTGCAAGAGGAGTCCCTTGGCCTCTTCCCGGGTCAGGGAAGAAACCCTCTCCAACTCCTCCGTCCGCCTGTGTCTCAGTTCCTGCAGCTCCGCCTCTCTGTGGCTGAGCCTTGCCTCTTGGGCCCCTATGTTCCTCTCACGCTTCTCCAAGGGATCGATGCGACGCTCGAGCGCATCCTGCCTCTTCTGCAAGCGCTCCTCTTGATCCCGCACTCTCCTGCGTTTCTGCTTCAAGTCCTGCTCGCCCTCGCGCAGGATATGGAGAACCTCGTCCTTCGCTTCCAGAAGCATCTCCTTCTGCTTGCTCCCGGCCTCGGACACGATTCGATCCGCCTCCGCCTGAGCCCCTTTGATCTTTGAAGTGACCAGGTACTGCCTCAACACATAGCCCAGCGCAAAACCCAGAAGCACACATGCCAGCAATCCCAACACAACAACAGGTTCCATTTCCCGCTAGCTCCTTTCCAGCGCTCACCAAACAACCCGACTAGCCACGCGCTGTCCCTTCCCCGTTCCTCTGGAGGAGGAGACGCGCTATGGTCTCTCTTGCAACGTCATAGTCGAAACCCCTACGCCTCAGGAAACCGTACATCTTCTCTCGAAAGGCCTCGTCATCCAACCGATCATACCGGGCGGCGCGCTGGACTGCCGCTTGATATGCACTCCTGCCTTCATCTACGTCGGTCAGGACCTCATCGATGAGCCCGTGGTCAATACCTTTCGCTCGCAGTTCCTGCCGCAGTAGCCGTCGCCCTCGTGGCCTGAAACTCTCGCGATTCTCGACCCAGTACTGTGCAAAAGCAAGGTCGTCCAGCAGACTGGCTGACCGCAAACGGTCGAGAACCCGCTCGCTGGCCCTCGGAGCAACCCCTTTCTCTCTCAAGAATCGTTTTATCTCGGCGCTGCTACGAGGGCGATAGGACAGAAACTTAAGCGTCCTGTCGAACGCAGTCTGGGTCGAATCCTGCAACAGCAGTTCCTCGATCTCTTCGTCAGACAGAGTGTCGCCTCGGCTCAGCGGCGCCGCCACCAGCAACTCCAGGCTGAACCCGTACTCCCCGTCAACGTAGACGTTGACCCGTTTCCGACTCCTCGCTTGTACCTTGATCTCGGTGATCTGGCCTGCCACCTCTCGCCCACCAATTCAGCACAAAAAAAGGCCGCGGCGCACAGCCACAGCCCTGGTAGGCCCATCCACAGTGCCTACCCAAAGATTCAAGGGAGGAACGTACTCAAGAACCGTCCCTTCCGTCCGACGACTTATCCCTCAACGCCAGGTTCTACACGCAGTGTTCGCTGCGGTGAGTCCCCGGGTCTCACCCTCCATGGCGGAGGACTGAGAACCACTCCTTGCAGTACCCTCAAGTTGTTATGGGCATCAAACTCGCCGCCCACTGCGCTTCTTCCTCTTCCAAGATCAATCGCCGAGGGAAAGGAACTGTCCCCCCTCTATCACGACAATAGGTGAATCCGCACCTGTGGCTCTGTGCCTTTAGTAGATGCTCTAGACTTCCGCTGCCTTCGCCGACGGCTCTTCCAAGACAGCCGCCGGTTTGGCATCTGCGTTCCCGCTCCTTTCGGCCGGTGCTTTCGCTGGCCAGGGCACCGGCGCCAGACCAGCCTTTTCGCGAACCATGTCGCTGATCTCTTTCGCCAACTCGGGGTTCTCCCGAAGGAAGCCCTTGGCATTCTCGCGGCCCTGTCCCAACCTCAAGTCCCCATAGGAGAAATAGGCCCCTCTCTTGTCCACGAGATCCATGCCCACGGCCACATCAATCAGGTCGCCCACTCGAGAAATGCCCTCATCATACATGATATCGAATTCCGCAGTCTTGAAGGGCGCGGCCACTTTGTTCTTCTTCACCCACACCTTGGTGCGGTTGCCGATGACCTCGGCCCCGGACTTGATCGACTGCACCCTGCGAATGTCCAATCGCACAGAGGAATAGAACTTCAGGGCCCTTCCCCCAGGCGTCGTCTCCGGGTTCCCAAACAGGACCCCCACCTTCATGCGCAACTGGTTGGTGAAGATCACAGCGGTCCTAGACCGCTTGATGGCCCCGGTTAGCTTCCTCAGCGCCTGGGACATCAAGCGCGCCTGCAACGCCACGTGATGGTCGCCCATCTCCCCTTCGAGCTCCGCCCGGGGCACCAGCGCCGCCACCGAGTCCACCACCACCACGTCGATCGCGCCACTCCGCACCAGAGCTTCGGTAATCTCCAGTGCCTGCTCCGCGGTGTCGGGCTGGGAGATCAGCAACTCCTCGATGTCCACCCCGCATTTGGCGGCGTAGGTGGGATCGAGCACATGCTCCACGTCTATGAAGGCCGCGATGCCTCCATCGCGCTGCGCCTCAGCTATGATGTGCTGGCACAAGGTAGTCTTCCCCGACCCCTCGGGCCCGAAAATCTCGGCCACCCGACCTCTGGGTATGCCCCCTACACCGAGGGCGATGTCGAGGCCGATGGACCCCGTCGGTATGATCTCCACGTCCATACCCGGGGCCGACCCCAGCTTCATCACAGCGCCGTCACCATACCGCTTTGTGATCTGCGCGAGGGTCACCTCCAGCGCCTTCTCTCGACCGTCCTTCTCCCCCATGGGTACTCCTTCCGGGTTTTCCCCATTGTATGAGTCTACTACAAATGATGGCAGAACGCAAGCCAATTAGAACCTCTGTTCTATTGTATCGCATCAGGCCCCAGTCTGCAAATTGTGATATACTCTACGCCAGAGGACCGCTATGTACGAGATCGAGCACTTCATCCCTGCCAGGGAGTCCACTCCTCGAATCCCTCTGCAACGATTCCTCGATCCCCTTCCCATCGACGTACTGAGCCGGTATCTCGCTTCCTACACCGATCCGGGAGACCTCGCCATCGACCCCGTGGCCCAGAGGCCAGCCCTGCCACTGGCTGCCGCTCGCCTCAAGCGAAAGGCGATTGCCAGCAACTTCAACCCCATCAATGACCTGCTGGTCCGCGGCATGCTGACACTCCCCGCGCCCGATGAGATGGATGCCGCCACCACGCGCCTAGGGGACAGTCTGAAGAGGGGAGTGCCGCTCCGCGACCATATCAACCAGTTGTACGCCACCACCTGCGATCACTGCTCGGGCACCGTCATCGCTCAGAGCTTCTTCTGGGATGGCGAGGAGAGCAGGCCCCTGGAGAAACTGTACCACTGCCCTCACTGCGACTGCGATGGCCGGTTTCCCGTCCACGAGACCGACCTCCATATTCTCGACGGCATAGAAAGCCAGGGAATCCACTTCTGGTACCTCCTGGAAAGACTGGCTCAGCCTCACGAGCCAGAGCGAGGCCTGGCCCAGGAGCTACTCCAACTATACACACCCCGCAGCCTGTATGCCCTCACCGACCTCTCTATGAAGATGGAAGCGCTCTTCGCGGGTTCTGCGCTGCACACCGCGCTCAGCCTCATCCTCCTGTCATGCCTGGATACGTGCAGCAAGCTGGCTACCGCGCCCTGTCCCAGAGCCACAGCGCTGCGGCTTCAGCCGCCGAGCAGGTTTGTGGAGCGCAACGTCTGGCTGGCCTTCGAGGAAGCCTACCGTCTCCTGCGCAGCCTGGCGCCGACCGCCCAGGTGGCCTTGAGCTCGGGGGTCGACCGCCTGGTGGAGGAGCAAGAACCGCAAGCGCTGATCCTCAACGAGCCTCTTCGCAGGGTGACAAGCATGCTGCCCCCGGCCAGTCTGAGCCTGGCTATCGGCGCACCTCAAGCATACTATAGGCCGTTCTGGACGCTCTCCTATCTGTGGAGTGGATGGCTTTGGGGCAGGCAGAAAGCCGCCCTGCTGAAGCCTCTCCTGAGAAGGAAGGTCATGGGCTGGTCCTGGTACCGGCGCACTCTCACCGCAGCCCTGGCGACCCTCCACCGGCCCCTGAGGCCGCACGGCAAGCTGGTCTTCCTTCTCGAAGGCGCTGACCTGACGCACGTCAGCAACCTCATACTGTCAGGCGTGGGTGCAGCCTTCAAGCTGGACAGGGTCCTATACCAGCCTCACGATGCGAACCCACCGCGACACCCCATGCAAGGCGTTTCTGGCGCCTACCGTCTCACCTTCTCCAGAGACGACCACGACCAGCCAGAGCTGAGCCCGCTATCCTCCGAGAGCCTGGCTGCCGCCCTCCGCAAGGCGGCGATCAGGGCCATCAGAAGCTTGCTCCGAGAGCGCGGCGAGGCCCTGCACCTGAGCTGGCTGCATGGCGCGGTGTACGCGCAGTGGGCCAGCGACGGCTTGCTGCGACAGGCACTGCTGATGGACAAGGAGACCTCAGCAGTCGACTTCCTCCAGGAACAGCTACAGGCCGCACTGGATGAGGGCCTGGAGAGCGGAGTGCTGGTACTCCTTCCAGAGGAACGGGCCGACCACGAGGGACCGCAACTGTGGTGGCTGGGAGGAAAGGGGTATCCTATCCGCCCCCTCGGCGACCGGTTGGAGGTGGCAGTATGCCAGGCCCTCAAAGCGGAGCCTGACCTTTCCCAGCCTGAACTCGAAGACAGCATCTACTCCCGCTTCCCGGACCTCTTCACGCCCGGGCCCGGGCTGCTCGAGAAGTGCCTCCAGTCCTACGCAGTACACGATGGCGTCTCAGGAAGGTGGTCTCCACGGCCGCAAGACACCCCGTCGGGCCTCGCCCGGGAGAAAGAAGATGTACTGGGGTGCCTGGACAGAGTGGGACGCCTTCTCGGATACGAGGTCTCGCCCCCGAGGGCAGGTGCGGAAGCACTCCAGCCCACTCGAACCGCCCGGCCGCGACGCGGGCTGCCCGCGGGAGTAGACGTGGTATGGGAAGAAGGAGATTCGTCTAGCCACCTCTTCGCCGTTAAACAGACCACCAGGTTTGGCGACATCCTGAGCGGCAGCAGGGGGAACGAGGACGAGGTTCAACGATACATCGTGATCTGCGGTCGGCGC
>DATKVP010000367.1:0-8169 GCA_035530015.1 Anaerolineae bacterium
TCCTGTGGAAGGTTGTGGCGCGCCCGGGGATCTCCTTCGCGATTGTACATCAGCAGGCTCTTGCGCACGTTCTCCAACAACGGCTCGTAGCTCCCCTCCCGCTCAACGTCCAGCAGAACAGAGGCCGCCTCCGCCCGACGCAGGAAGATCTCGGGTCTCTGTACCGCGAATAGGGCCAGGGGCGAGACCGTCATGAAGGTGGCCAGAAGAAAGACCAACAGCCCGCCCAGTTGGGCGCGGATTCGTCCCCTCCTGGAAAACACGAGATGGATCAGGTACAACCCGATGACCAGCGGGAACACGCGATAGCCAAGATAGGTGTGAAACCCCAGGCCGAAGCTCAGCCCGGCGAAGACGTAATCGAGCCTCCCTCCACCCCGAAGGCCGCGCCACAGGAAGAGCACGGCCAGACCCTCGAACAGAGGCACCTGTAGATTGTCCACAAAGCCCACGCGACTGAAATGCACGTGCCAGCGCGAGATGGCCAGGAACGCCGTACCTATCAGAGCTGGGGGCACGCCGAACATCTCCCGGGCCAGGAAGTAGAAGACCACCACCGTCGCCATGCCGACCACCACATCGAAGCCGTGCAGCACGAGAGTCTCCACCCCGAAGACCCTCAGCGTCACTCCGAGGAGCTGGAAGGGCAAGGTGGCGTTGCCGTGCCTGTGCTCTGTGAATGGGGAATATGGTCCCTGGAGGAAACGCAGCGCCCACACACCGTTGTCGGCCTCATCGAGGTAAAGGCCGGGAGGCATCTCGCTCAGACGGTAGGTGCGCATGAAGAGGGCCACCAGCAGGATGACTAAGAGGACAAGCAACTCGCGCCGCTCGAGTCGCCACCCTGGACGCGAGGAACCAAGCCAGAACCCGGCCACGAACAGTCCCAGGCCCACCAACCAGGCCACAAGGGCCCTGTTGCTCGCCATGTTGACGTAGAGATCCACCAGGCAGAGACATACGAGGACCGACCCAAGCGCCAGCAGGAGAAGAGAGACCTTGCCCAGTCGTGTTTCTAAGACCGTGGTTCTTGGCTCGCCGTCTCGCCGGGGAGGAACTACGAGCAGGCAGAGACTGGCCAACCCGAAAAGAATGACGCCATCTACTGCCGGGCCTTCCTGCAAGAAGTAGGTCTGGCCCAGGAATCCGAGTAAGAGAGCCACGGCAACCGTTACAGCGGCTTTCACATCCATCTCGCAGCAATGTGCGTCCTGATACGAAAAATGAGCGACGGGGTGAGTTGGGAGTTAGGAGCACCTGTGTTTGGCGACTGTATGCAGATCTCTATTCGCTCTCGTCTCGGAAGACGTTACGTGCCCTAGTCATATGCACAGTCACTATGCCCTGTCGATTCTAACTCGGCGATGTTCAACTGTAACACCGATGCGAGTCAGCTTTCTCAATGCAAGTGAACGGTGCCCAATGGCACCCTGGCATCCTGCAGAGGCTCCCCATCCAACACAACTCGAACGCGCTCCAGCGTATCCAGACGATACAAGCCGACGAAGACGCGATACTCCCCACCGGGGGCGGCAATGGTTCTCTCCTCCACAATGGATTCACCCGGGCTCCAGATGGACGTGGGGTATTGACCGTTGAGGGGCGCTGAGTCTGATTGCGCCACGATATTGCCATTCTCGTCCACCACATGCACGAACACGGTGTAGTCGGTACCTGGCATAGCCTTGGCCCTCCAGAACAGCTCTACGTGCACCGCCCCTTCCACAGAGGAGCCTAGCGTATAGCCGGAGAGCTCGATCACCTCCCCGAAATCGGCGTGCAGCCGATGAGCCGGGACGGAATCGCTCGGCGGCAGCGGGATCTTGACGGTCCCGACGGTTGCGTAGTCGCCACCGCCGGACAAAGCGATTCTCGTGCGGCGAAGAAGATCGAATGCTCCGGCAACTATTCGATAAGGTCCAGGAGGGGCGTCGCTAGGAATCGCGAGGTTGTAGCTCAACGGAATGGTTTCACCAGGACCCCAGGCCCGAACGCGGTAGGCACCCCGCAGGGGCCAGTCGTGCACCCCCGCAATGAAGTTGCTGTGTCGGTCGAGCACCTGGACAAACATCTCAGCATCGGCCGTTATCTGGCGTTCCGCTCTCCAGTAAAGTGTGACTGTCACTACGCCTCCGGGAGCAAACGGCGTAGCGTGGTAGCCCACCAACTTCAGCCCATTCTGAAACGCCACGCTCAGATCCTCCGCCTGGGGCTGCGATCCCTTCCAGCGCGCAGGGTAGACCTCAGCAGCTAGCGCGCCGTTTTTGGCAAGCAGAAACTCGGGAGCGCCTACTGGCGAGACGCTGTCAGGGATTGGCGGCAGGAACCAGATCACCCCTTTGTCGAGCAACACCCACGTATCAGCCAAGTAGCCTGAGGGCAGCCCCTCTGTCGTCGGTCGCTCAGGTTGAACTGGGCGGATCACCATAACACGTTGTCCAGAATCAAGGGGTACTGGCACACCCCCAACGCGATTCGGAAAGTCCTCCGCGAGCAGAAACGCCAGCGGTGCCCTCTGATACTCACTAGTCGGAAGGAGTATGGGATCATCCAGATGTTGCCTGACATACCCAGCTTCAGCGATCTCAACCAGACTGGCACGCCATTCAAGGCCACTGCCGGCTTGGGCCCGGGGCATGACCCGGTAGGCAAGATCCCACTGGCTCTCAACGCCTGCCAGGAGTACGACAGCGAGAACCAGGCAACCGGCTGCGGCTGGAAAACCAGGCTGCTCATCCAGCCGCCGCCAAACGGCGGCTAATCCCATGCCAGCCAATACGAAGATGAATGGAACAGCACCGAACACTCGCGTGGCTGAGGGCGCAAGGCCCTCGTAGGTTATGAGATCTGGCACGAGCATCACAAGCGCAAGAGCCAGCACATGCCTTCGGCCGGAAGTGCTTGAGCGAACAGTCCCTGCCACGGCGACTGCGAAGCCCACAAGCAGCACTGGATTCAGCAGCGGACGGCTCGAGTACGGGTTGTAGGCATTGTCCCACCGCCAGCCGAGCATCAGAAGCTGGTTCATGAGTTTGGATAGGAGCGTGATAATAGGATCAGGCAAGTCGAAAACAAGCCGTCCAGCCGTCTGCTGGGTGCGTGCGAGAAACGTGTACGGCATTCGGACGAAGAGGGATAGTTGCGGAAGCGCAACGACCGTGGCCGCAATGACAGTCAAAGCCAGTCCGCGCCACGCTCGGACGAAGCGCCTATCCGCAACGAGGGCAACCAAGCAAGCCACAGCAAGGGCGACCGGAAAAGCGTGCGCCCCAATGTACACATACTGGCTCAGACCAAGAAGAAGGCCCGCACCAAGGAAATACATGGGCCGCCCCAGGCGCACTCCTCGCCACAGTGAGGCAACGCAGAGAAGCTCGATGACAGGAAGCAAAGCGCCTTCGATCCCATACCGGCATAACTGCGTGAAAAAGGGACTAAGAGCCAAGCCCAGTGCAGCAATGACCCCAGCACGCCTCGCGAATCGAGAACCCTGACCAGCCGTAATCTCGCTTGTCGCCAGATATGCCGCAGGCGCGCCCAATGCCCCCGCAAGTGCGGTAACGCCACGCAGGACGTAGAGGTTGAAACCGAAAACTGCGAACGCCGGAGCCTGGAGATAGATGATGAGAGGATAGGGCCCGAACTGGTGGTGCACATAGAAAGGCCACAGACCATGTCGTAAGAAATCGACCGCATACAAACCAAGCCGCGCTGCATCGCCGCTAATGCCAGGTGGAGAGTCAAGCAGATGCATGAAGTGCGTCACAACGCTGAGCACCAAAATGACAAACAAGAGCCAAACGTCAGAACAGCGCGTTGTCAGCCACCGGGCCCCCACTTCTCCCGAAAGCATTTTCAGTGAGTGTGTCGCCCTTTCTAGTGTGCACCTATGTCTTTGCAGCAAAGCCCCCCATTCACGCCTGCGTAGACAAGCGCCAGGCTCGTATAGTAGGGCTCAAGCCGATGCTACAACGATGCGGAGCTATTCCCGGCTGCTCGGTTGCCTGTTTGCATCCTGTGACCGCCCACTTACGCTATACGCTCCAGCAAGTCCGCACCAACTGGAGAGCGAAACCGCTCACTCCACGACATACGTCTTGCTGTGTCCCGATAAGACACGCATAGCCTGCCCTGCAATCGTCCACACCAGCCATTGCACCTGTACATGGCTCTGAGAACCTCCGCCAAGACTATCCTATCGTCCCTAGCGAGAAACGCCCCGCACAACGGCATCACGGCTGGTGGCATCGTCGGTAGCCTCAAGAATTCCTCCGGTGAATACACATCTCCCCCTTCGATTTCAGGCGAGAAGCGAGGCCACCTGACTCATGAGCGTCGATATCCTCACGAGCGTCTGCCATCGAGGCCTGGGTCGAGCGCGCAGTCTCGTGCCTCAGGTGTCGCGGATGCCGGCACGTCCAGCCGGCGGCTCGGCCCGATCCGCCTACTCCTCTTCCTTGAGGCGAAGTGGCTCTCCGCAGCATTAGAAGGTGCGGGGGGCCGTGCACCCGCGCGTGTCCGGACCGTACTCCTCGCACTCGCCTACAACCTTGAGCTGGAGACCACACCCCTCGCAGACGTAGATTTGTCCCCGCTGCATCTCGTGACAGTTGGCCATGACGTTTTCCCTCCCCTTCACGAAACGACTCGAAGCTCAATTGACTCTCGTCACGCCTGGACAACTCATCTCAACCCGGCGAAAAGGTCCGTCTCCGGTTCGGCGGCCGCGCCCATGGTTGAACGAGCCAGCGAAAACGTCTCCTGCAGGAACCAAGGCTCCTTGACGATCTCGTCCGGCGTCTCCCCAAAGGGAGCATCGTAGCCTACCTACGATACGTGACACAGAAGACCGCTCAGTTTCGCCTCTGCGAAGTCGCTGACGTCGATGACAGTCGTGATCTCATCCTGGGGGTGCCCAACGATGGGGAAGGGAACGCCGTCCATCATCACCGCCGCCCGTCCCTCTTCCTCTGACATGGCGTTCACACGCTCCTCCGAGAGTACCCGGTAGTAGAGCTTGTCAATCTGGTGAGGCGTGCATTCCTCATCCAGCTGACCCGGAAAGCATTCGGGGTCGGCAGCCAGATCGAAGGCGATGGCGGCCCAGCGGTGCACCGCGATGTGGTCATAGTGGCCGTAGATGCCGTCCGGGCCGAAAGTGACCAGCACGTGGGGTCTCAGTTCGCGAATCAGACGCACCAGCTTGCCCACCGCCTGTCCCTGGTGGATGATGGCCAGCAACCCATCCGGATACTCGAGAAACCTGGGCGGGTGGATGCCGTAGATCTCGCAGGCACATCTCAACTCACGCTCGCGCACGAAGGGAAGATTGGCCGGCGTGGTCAGATCTGGGACCACGATCTCTCCCGCTTCCCCGCGCGTGGCTGTCACCAGATATACCTGGCATCCCTCGCGGCCGTATCTGGCCAGCGTTCCACCGGTGCCGAAGGCCTCGTCGTCCGGGTGGGCGAAGAAGGCCATCAAGGTCAAGTCTCGTGATTCCACAACAAAACGCTCCAACGACATTACGCGCATGGGATCAAGCGCGCCCGGTGTTTGTGTCGCTCGCCCTTCGAGGGGCGAATCCAAGAGCGGCCCCTAGTCTGCTCCCTCTCCGCCCGATGGTGCCGCCTGACGCTGTCCGAGTTGCCCATCCAGCATCAACAAACCCATGGGCTGGTCTCCAACCCTCCTGAGTTGCTCGACCACCTGACCAGCGCTCTCTTCCTCCTCCACCTGCTCTGTGATGAACCACTGCAACTCTATCTGCGTCGCGTAGTCGTTCTCGCTTAGAGCCACTTCGTAGAGCCGGTTGATCAAACCCGTTACCTTCCGCTCGTGTTCGAGCACCTCCCCGAACATCCCGAGGGGTGACTTCCAGACAGGGGGAGGCATCTCGATCGCGTCGAGCACCACGCGACCGCCGCGCGCATTGACGTGATCAAACAACCTCATGGCATGTCCCAGCTCCTCCTGCGCCTGGATCCTAATCCAGTTGGCCGCGCCGGGCAGATTCTCAGCCTCGCAGTACGCCGACATGGACAGGTAAAGATACCCGGAGTACAGTTCCTTGTTGATCTGCTCGTTGATAGCCTCCTCGAGCTTCTTGCTTAACATCCCCGCCTATCTCCTTTCACCACGCCTATCCCTCGGTCGCCAATATACCACGCTCACGCCAACTCCGACAAAGCTAGCACTCCGTTCAGCACGTGGACGCTCGCCTGCGTGTCTCCTGTTTCTCCCGGTCATCCTCGGCAGCCGGCTGATCTTCACCCCGGCGGGCCTTTTCCCTCCCCTCGTCCTCTCCTGCGCTCCAACCTCTCGTCGAGCCTCAGTATGCTCTCCGCCATGAGAATCAAACCCACAAGCGCCGCTGTCACCGTGCCCAGCAGGTACATGCCTGCACCGATGGCCAGTCCTATGGACCCCACAGCCCAAAGACCAGCGGCGGTGGTCAACCCCTCTATCCTCTCACCTTCCCTCTTTAGGATCATTCCCGCACCGAGGAACCCTATGCCCGTCACTACGCCAGCTGCCACGCGCGCGGTATCTGCCCCCGGAAAGGCCCAACCCGAAAGCAGTGCAAAGGCAGCAGCCCCCAGAGCCACGAGGGCATGGGTGCGCTCCCCTGCGGCCTGGCCTCTGAACTCCCTCTCCAGCCCGATGAGGAAGCCGAGGACTGCGGCCAGGATCAAACGAGCCACCAATTCCACGTCTGACACTGGATACATTCTCCCCCCTTCCCACAAGTGCCCAGCATCCTGCCCTGAGGATCAGAACAAGATGCCTATCCAAAGCGTCCGGTGATGTAGTCGTCGGTGCGGGAATCTCCGGGTCTGGTGAACACCTGCTCCGCCATCCCATGCTCCACCAGTTCACCCATCAGCAGGAAAGCGACTTTGTCCCCAATGCGCGATGCCTGCTGTACGTTATGAGGCACAATGACGATGCTGTGATCCTGCTTCAGAGTCAGCAATGCTGATTCCACCTTCATGGTAGAGATGGGGTCCAGACCCGAGCAAGGCTCGTCCAGCAGGATCACCTCGGGCTCCAGGGCCAGGACCCGGGCCAGACAGACCCTCTGCTGTTGTCCGCCGGAGAGCGCCGTGGCCGGCTCCTGGAGCCGATCCTTGACCTCGTCCCAGACTGCCGCTGCCCTCAGCGATCTTTCCACCAGCGAATTGAGCTCACCCTTGCCCTTGCCGGCCCTCAGCTGCGGTCCGTACGCCACGTTCTCCCAGATGGACAAGGGCAATGGTACCGGTACCGCGAAGACCATACCCACCCGCGTCCGCAACTGCGTCACGCTGACGTCGGGATCGTGGATGCTCTTGCCGTCCAGCAACACCTCGCCTTCCAGACGCCCTTCTTTGGCGAGGTCGGTAAGCCTGTTCATAATCCGGAGCAACGTACTCTTGCCCGACATACCAGGCCCGATGACGGCCAGAATCTCCTTGTCTGGGATCTCCAAACTCACGTGCTGGAGGGCAGGCGCGTCACCATAGTAGAAACTCACATCGTTGAGGACAAATTTCGGTTCCGGAGGCATTACCGTCACCCTGATCACCACTGGCGACGACGGCGGAAGTAGCGCCTGATGAGAGTAGCCACCAGATTCATGGTCAGAACGAAGACCATCAGCACAAGTGCCGTGCCGTACTGGATCCGAATGGGCATACCGGGCACTTGGGTGGAGATCACGAACAGATGGTAGGGCAGGGCCATCGTCTGGTCGAAGACGGAATGGGGGAGCCGGGGCAGGAAGAAAGCGGCCACGGTGAACAGGATGGGGGCCGTCTCACCCGCAGCACGTTCCAGGCCCAAGACGACACCCGTCATGATCCCAGGGAGCGCCTGCCGCACAACCACTTTCCTGACACCCTGCCACGTGGTCCCGCCCAGCGAAGCGTTCACCACGCGGAAGCTCTGGGGAACCGTCGTCAGCGCCTGCTCCGTCGTGCTGATGATCACCGGCAGCGTCATGATACCCAGGGTTAGCGACCCGGCGAGGATCGACATGCCGAACCTGAGGAAGATGACGAACAGGCCAAGACCGAAGAGTCCGTAGACCACCGAAGGCACGCCGGCTAGATTGATGATGGCGAGACGTATCGTGCGTGTGAGCGAGTTATCTGGCGCATACTCCGCGAGGTAGACGCCCCCTCCCAC